>NZ_JAWXVZ010000008.1:0-248312 GCF_033843645.1 Nesiotobacter zosterae
GCATGTGTTAGGCCTGCCGCCAGCGTTCGTTCTGAGCCAGGATCAAACTCTCAGGTTAAACAAAAAGTTCAATCCAGACATAAATCAACGCAATCTCAAAATCTCAAATCAAACAAGCACCAAAAGGCACCTGCCGACGAGAAACACAAACTAAAAGGTACTAAAAAGCACCTCTAGGTGTAACTTTAAGAGAGAACGCCTGTCTGGCTAAGCTCTTGCTTAAATGCTCAGCATCACTGCCAAGCCGCTTCAAACAAAAACCGCCGCCTGCGTTTCTCTTCCTTCACAATATATAATTGTCAATGAACAGAGGGAGACCCCTCAAAACCAAAGAGTAAATGCCTAGCCTAAACCCAACCAACTGTCATTGACAGGGCTCAAACACGCATCATCCTCTCAGGAAGATTTAGAGCGAACCGTGCCGTCGCCGGCAGCGCCGTCGCTCTCGATGGACCGGGTTATAGACCCACAAACTCAGACCCGTCAACTCGATTCTGTAAAAATCGTAGGACACAAATCAGACCAACTGAGGATAAACCCAACCAATCAAGCAAAACCCAGCGTAAAATCACCCAAAACCCAATGTGGAAACACAAAATCAAAACCAAAACACAACGAACGCACACACTCCCACAACCGTCATGCCGGACAAGGCGAGCACAGCGAGGCGCAGATCCGGTATCCAGCGCAGAACACCAAGCAAACCAAGTATGGGCAAGGCGATGCGCCACGCGACTGCACCGAGGCCCAAACGGCATTGCTGCCCAATAAGTGGGTGGCAAGCGGACGTGCAGCACGCAAACCGGTCGGCGCGGGTGTAGCGAGGCGCCGATCCGGTATCCAGCGCAAAACAAGAAGCATCACTACAAATCACGGCTCAAATTCGCGCTTGGACGCGGGAAACAACTCGCTCTCTTAGGAACCGGCGGGACAGCAAACTCTGGACTGCACTTAACGCCACCCTCACCGTGCGCAGGACGACAGGCATTCTGCAATTACAAAGTAGCGGCGGCAGGCATCTACTTGTCCCCCTTTTAGGTCCAACCCATGGAAGGCTCGCCCGAGCCAAGCGCGAAGAACTTATCCCCCTCTCCTCCTCTCGCCGCAGAACGATGCAATGATGCAGAGGACAGGAAGAAGAGCCGCTGACCGGACAAAAGATATCCCCCTGCCACGACCGCAACAGTCCGCGAGCTTGCAGCACGCAAAACAGCAGAACCTGCGGGGATAACCCATGCGTTCAATTTGCGTTGCTTTGAACAAAACACGGATTTTAAGCATCAACGCACGCAAACACAGAAGCGCTCCTGCAAACGCCGACCAACAAACGCCCTCACCTGCCGAACCAACTAACTGGATCCCGGGTCAAGCCCGGGATGACAGGCAAGAGAGTGTGGCGCAGGTGGAAGGACCGCCGTGAGGGTGAGGCGAAGGGAGCAGAGTAAGGCCCCGACGTGCTAACGAAGAATGCCCCGGCACTCGAACAAAGCGTCATTTAAAACATACGCACATGACATCCAACAGGCCACTCCGTGGGGTGTGCAGGCACTAAGCCTGCAGTCAGCCAGACAGGCAGCACGCGTTCAAGCAATCGGCGCACGATCTAACACGGCGGGCCGAAAGCGTGAGGACAGTGGGACAGAGGGCAGCAAGACAGCTGTGTGAGAAGCCGAGCCGGCAACAACCGCCCTCACCTACTGAGCCACCTATCTGGATCCCGGGTCAAGGCCGGGATGATCGCCGAAAGATGGGGCGGTGAGAGCAGAGGTTGGGATGAACAATGGGAGAGTAAGACGGAAGGAACAGTGCCGAGCGTCTCCTACCCAAATGTTCAGCCCGCCAGCGCTCTGCCTCCAACCAACCACCGCCCGCATCTGCCGAACCGCACAACTGGATCCCGGGTCAAGCCCGGGATGACAGCTAAGAAGGGCTGCGCAGGTGGAAGGACCAACGGAATAGTGATGCGGAGCGAGCCACCTCACAACCGTCATACCGGACAAGGTGAGCGCAGCGAGGCGACGATCCGGTATCCAGCGCAAAAACAGTAAGCAACCGAAGCATAGGGAAGCCAAGGCCCCACGCGACAGCAACACGGCCCAAACGGCATTTCTAACCATTCGGTTCGCGACTAGCTGACGCGCGGCACGCAATCCGCGGGCGGAAGATCGGCACGCAACTCGCTTGCTCTGCACAGCGCAAATGCCAAGCTCCCAGCGCTCAGCCCCAACCAACCACCGCCCGCACCTGCCGAACCACACACAACTGGATCCCGGGTCAAGCCCGGGATGACAACCGAGGGCTGAAGCAAAGGTGGGAGCAGAGGTCAGGGTGATCGCCGAAAGATGGCGCGGTAGCAGGAGGACCAACGGGAGAGTGAGGCGGAGCACCCCACAACCGCCATGCCGGACAAGGTGAGCGCAGCGAGACGACGATCCGGTATCCAGCGCAAAATAAAAAGCAACTGCGAACAACAAAAGCGAGGTAGCTGGTGACGGCACATAACGCGATCCAAAGCCACCGGGTTTCGATCGGCATTGGCTTCGACCCAAGGCAACAGGAGCAAAAAGGCAGCAGGAACAAAAAAGGCTGCGGGGCCCAAAAGACAACAGGAACAAATAGCCACGGGGTCAAACAGGAACAGTCTTCCAGACCCAACGCTGCCTATTGTGTTGCCAGCCACTGACGAGCCTGGCGCTGTGCCTCTGAAATTTCGGCAGCGCTCATTAAATCAGAGATTTCACGGCGATGATGCGTTGCCTCCCGACACCCCTTGAGAGCGGCAATATTGAACCATTTGTGAGCGGCAACCAGATCCATGGCACCACCAGAACCGGATGCGGCCCGCAACCCACGATGCAAATAACCTTCTGGAACGTCCTGCCCCTCAGAACAAACCAATTGTAAAGTGCGCTCTACTCGAAAGGCCATACCCCCTCCTCACAAAACAAGTAAACACAACAAACTAAGTAAAATATAATCCTAAATTCATTGATAATTGACATGGTTACTACATAATTACAATAATTATAGGCACAAATAACAAATAAATACTTCATAGAAATAAATATCATATCAGTAATTAGAGGCCCCTCCCTCTTGGAGAACCTGGGGTTGGGCCCTAGACCATAGACGCAGTTTACGCATTTCCCCTAGTGCACCGCCGGTTCCGCGCCTAAACTCGCAGTATATCCAAGCTTTCATCAAGACATCTGGGAGGGTACGACATGATGAAATCCATGGCATTGGGGCTGGCCGTTATTGCAGGCTTGAGCCTTTCAGCACCATCAGCTTTCGCAGCGGACGCAAAGGGCACTTGGCAGCGCTCTAATGGAACTGCCCGTATTCAGATCGCTGATTGTGGCAGCGCACTCTGCGGAAATCTCGTGTGGCTGAAAACACCGCGCAAGGATACCGAAAATCCAGACCCAGCACTGCGGACACGCAACCTGGTAGGGTCTCAAACCATTTTGGGCATGAAGCCTTCTGGCGATGACACCTGGAAGGGCAAGGTCTACAACGCAGAGGATGGCCGGACCTATTCCGGCAAAATGAAGCTGATTTCCGCGAATGAACTCAAGCTTGAAGGCTGCGTGTTGGGCGGCCTTATCTGTAAAGGTGAAACGTGGTCACGCATAAAGTAAGTTTACGTTTACACTAAAACGCTCTAAATAGTCCGCCGTGATAAAACATATCTCCCCCAATATCCTTGGGGGAGATAGCCAAATAACAAGAACAAATCACGGTGTACTCATGTTTATCAAACATGCGCTTTATTCTGCCCTTTCTCTGCTTATCGGCATGGGCACTACGGCAAGCGCCTCTCAAATCCAAGGACCATGGTTGACCGGGGACGGCGCTATCGTGCAAATCCGCCCTTGCAGCAATGGACTTTGCGGCAAGCTGGTTGACTTCCCCCCACCTCCCGGTGAAGTGAAAGAAGAAATTACCGACCGGAACAATGAAGACAAATCCAAGCGGGACCGAAAAGTGCTTGGCATCAACGTGATCTGGGGCATGTCGCCGGTAAATGAAACGAAATGGGCAGGAATGGTCTACGATCCCAAGCGCGGCCTTTCCGCCAAGGCGACACTGGAACTTCTGGAGAACGGCAAACTCAAGCTGACCGGATGCAAAAAGGTTGTCGTGGACGTGTGCAAATCGGAAGACTGGATCAGATCGGCCAGCAAGTGAGCGCAGGCGGCCGGGCGCAGACCCCGGTCGCAGGCCGGTCCTTCGCAGTTTCAGAGCATGAGCTTGAAGCCGAGGTGGCTTTGCTCAAACCCCTCCCGCAGATAAAACCGATGAGCATCTACCCGCTGCGCATTGCTGGTGAGCTGTACCATGCAACACCCCTTTTCTGCGGCGGTTTGCTTTGCATGCGCAATCATCGCGCGTCCAATCCCCTTGCCGCGCTGATCCGCCCGTGTGTGCATGCTCTCCACAGTCGCACGCGGCCGCCCCTGAAAGGCCAGCCCTTTTTCAAGGGTAAGCTGGTATGTGGAAAGCACTGTACCCTGACTGTCGACAGCCACAAAGATATCGGCCTCAGGCGCCTTTTCAATCTCTTTGAAAGCCGCCGCATAAACGGTCATGTCGTCCGTCTCAAGGGATGCACGCGCCCCCACTGCTGCAGCGTTCATGAGAGCAACGATTTGCGGGAGATCATCTCCGGTTGCGACGCGGATGGTGAAGGCATGACCTGACATATGTTATTCCGGAACAGTGAGCGGGTGCTATTGGCACAACGCATTTGTGGGCTCGATACGATACGCGGCCCAGTTTGTAACACGGTGTCCGGTCGGCAACCACAAATGCGGCCATGCCACCTTGAAGTATCCAGAGCTAAGGACCTCAGACGCTGTTACTCCCATTGCGGCTGTGAACCGCTCGTCTTTTGCAGCCTGCGCCAAGGAACGCAGCTGCTGCCCATCCCCCTGCTCCCATACAACGAAACAGGAGGCTCTGCCCGGCGTTGTCGGACGGAACTCGCGGATTACAAGACGCGCCTCGGGAAAGGCCGCCCTTAGGTTGCCGCCAAGGTATGAATCAAGGGAAATGAGAGTACCTTCAGCCACCGATGGGTCCCATTCCAGCAGCTTTTTCGCAAGCGCCGGATAAGGCTTTGCAACGCGGCATTTGGAACCGCAAATTGTCCGATCAGGCGCAATGAAGTCAGGAAGGCGGATAAGGAATACAAGGCTGATGACAGCGGCAATGACAGCCATGAACCACCACAGCCGCTTTTCCGAATAGCCTCGAAACTCAACCAATGCGAACGCATAGATCGGCAGAAGCAGCAAGATCGGGTGCATGTGCCGCTCCTTGATGTAGGTGGCACCCGAAAGCAGCACACCCAAACCCGTTATGACTATGGCAACAAAGATATACCGGCCAATTAGCTGCGCGAGCGGAGAAAGGCTCCTGTTGCCTTCCACTCGTTCTCTTGTAGCCAGGCCGCCTGTCAGAAAGAACAGCGCCCAAAGCACAAGAAAAGGCATCGAGAAGCCAAGAAGACTGACGCTCAGCCTTCCCACTCCTTGAGCCGCACGGAGTAAATGGCTTTGCTGCTCGCCAACGACCATGACGTTGAGGCTATTGGACAGAAGGGATTGCTTGGCTTCAAACGTCCAGAGCAAGTACGGCGCATAAACAACAGCACCAATCAGGATGGCAAGCGGCAGCAGGTCCCAAGGCAAACGCTCCCGCCATGGGCGCAGTGAGACAACAGCAAACGCCATCGCAACGGGAACCAACCAGAATGAATGCTTGGAAAGCATGCCTAGCCCCAAGGCAACACCAAGAAGCGCGGCGCGCCACAAACCTGGCGCTTCTACAAGCCGGATAAAGCAGAGGAACGTTGCGCACACCGTCGCCATAAGAACAGCCGTGTGCGTCACCCCCTCATGGAGGTTGAAACCAACTTGGTAAAACAGAACCAGAGAGAACGTGGAGACGGCGGCAAGTGCTGAATCGCGAAGCGCGCGGCGTGCCAAAGCGTAGAAGAACACACCGGTGAGACAGACAAGACCGTACTTCAAGATCTGGAAACTCCAGATCGTCGGGCCAACAAGCTGCTGGATGAGATAGAGAAGCCATTCATACAGCGGCGGCTGCCGCAGCATGTACCCGGCACGCAGCTCCTGAACCAAAACGTTCTCGAACATGTCATCGATGCCGATCACGGGCGACGCGGCGGCGCGAAACAAGAGATTCAGCCCGCAATATCCGATAATCAAGGCAATCACGACTTGAGGGCGCTGCAGCGCGCCATGAAAGCCGGTCCATTGCCCCTGACCTGCCTGTACCTGTTGAGACATGAAAAAGCCCGCGTTTGACAATCTGATCAAACGCGGGCTCTCGGTATTTATCTATCCTCTAGATCTAAGAGATTGCATGATCTCGAAAACCCAGTTGGCGCAGTTCGTCCCCAAGCCGCTGGTTTGGGTGCAAGACAAGGCCAAGGATTGACGCACCACGGGTTGAGATTGGCTTGGAGGTAACCCAAACAATCAGCGGAGCCAAAAGAACCGGCAGCGCAACTGGCAAGGACCAGCACAACGTCTCGATGGAAATGGAATAGCCAAATGCCAGCGCAAGCAGTGCAAACCCCGGCATCCATGAAGTTGCCCGCACACTCTCCCAGAGTGTCAAGGTGCCCTCCCCACGGTGCGCGGTAGACCAGCCACTGTCCCGGCCAATAAGGATCTCAAGGATGCCACGGCACTGGAACATCATCAGGATTGGCGCCAGCGCAATCGCCGCGAGCACTTCGAAGAAGTACCCAAGCATGACCGCTAGCCCTGACACGGCCCCCCGGCGGTAACCGGAGACATTGGCAACAGCAATCAGAATTTTCGGCAGGAACAGCAAGGCGACAATCATGCCTAGCAAGAACCAAAGATCCAGATCATTGACGGAAAGATAGAGGCGCAATGTACGTTCATAAACCGAAGTCGTGCCCAAGGAGACAAGGCTCAGGATAAGGAACAGACACCACAAGCCCGACGCCAGATAAGCCGTGATCCCAAGAGTGATGTTCACGCGGCTCCACAAGGTCAGCCCGTTTGCAAACAGAAGACGGGCGTGCTGCAAGTTGCCCTGGCACCAACGCCGGTCTCGTGCAGCAAACCCGAGCAGGTTGGCGGGCATTTCTTCATAGGAGCCTTCGAGCTCTGCGTCACACCGCACCTGCCACCCCTTTCGGGCCAGCAGCGCAGCTTCCACCGTATCATGGGAGAGGATATGACCGGACAGCGGCCCCTCACCTTTCAAAACGGGCAAGCCACAGGACTGTGCGAAGGCACGGGTGCGGATGATTGCATTGTGCCCCCAGAACGGCCCACAGGTTCCCTGCAACACGGTCAAGCCGCGAGCAAAGGTGCGCCCATAAAGCCCTGTGGCGAAAGCAACGATACGCGCGAAAACGGAACTTGCACCAATCACGATCGGTACAGTCTGGAGCAGGCCAAGGTCCCTCTCCTGCGCCATGGCCTTCACCATGCGCATCATGCATTGCGCCGTCATCAGGCTGTCCGCATCAAGCACAAGCATGGTTTCATAGGCACCGCCACACCGGGTGACGAACTCCTTGATATTACCAGCCTTCCGGCCTTCATTGGACACCCGGTTGCGATAGTAAACCGGAATGCCCGGATCCTGGGCAAGCTTCAGATGGCATTGACGCTCTTCGGCAACCAGCGTTTCGCAGCGTGTGTCCGACAAAACGTGAAAATCGAACTGGGTCAGGCACCCTGCCGCCATCAGATCATCACGCATGATGCGAATGCGGTTGAAGACTTCAGGCGCATTCTCATTGTAGATCGGAACAAGGATTGCGGTCTTGAAGGTCGGCATGGGGATGCCGTCCAGCGACGCACCAATGTTTGATGGCTGGCGCCAAAACACACCCAGCAATGCCGTAACTGCACCCCAGCCGAGCCAGAACACACTGAAGAACACAAGAACCACGCGGCTCCAGTCGATATTGGAGATCGCGCGCGGACCTAAACTTGAATGAAAGAGCAATGCCGCTGCTGTTCCGAGAGCCAAAGCGCCCAGTACAACAATCATGCGCGGCAGAAATGCTTGACGGTTCCGCTCAGAACCGCTCATAGGCAAGAATCCTTCTGTCGGTTCAGCCGAAACGCGATGCGCAAGGTGTTTGCGAACCACTCAAGAACGGCAGGACGCAGCGGAGAAAGATCTTGCACAGGCATTGGCAACGGCGCAATTGGCCCCATCAGGGCGACAGTTTCAGTAGCAGCAGATTTCATGTCAGACGGATAGCTAAGTTGGGAGGTCATGAACGGCCCCATTGATAGGCATAGGTTTCGGAAAGAACCTTGTCTTCAGATGCCAGATGCAAGGATAGCTCTGTAACAGCATCAGTAGACGGACGACGAATGTCGGCTGTAATGCGCAGACGCCCAGTGTCTGCGACAGGTTCGATAAGGATGAGTTCGGCTTTGCCGCCATGAACATCGAGCACGGGCTCAATGTCTTTAGCGGAGGCAAGCGCCCCTCCTTCAAACTCAACTACAAACTTCCGCATGAGCGGATCATCGTCAGCCGCCGCATTGCCAGCACGTCCCATGCGGGAGCTATATACGCGTGCCATGTCATCGGCTTTTTGCGGCAGGTCTCCCCAGAGCAGCCTGTAAGACAGCTCCAGTTCATCGCCCGCTTTCACAGGCGCCTCCGGCTGCCAGAAAGCAACCGTGTTATCGTTGATTTCCTTGTCGGACGGCAGCTCAACCAGAACAACCGATCCCCGTCCCCAATCACCCGTTGGCTCCACATAAGCACTTGGGCGCAGCTCATAGCGAGCCTCAAGATCCTGATAGTTGTCGAACCGGCGATCACGCTGCATCAGGCCGAAACCCTTTGGCGTTTCCATGGAGAAGAACGAGGTCTGAATATGCTTGGGGTTGGCAAGCGGACGCCAGATTTCCTGGCCATGACTTGCATGGATGAACAGGCCATCGCTGTCATGCACTTCCGGACGATAGTCATCAAAGCCGAAAGAATCGCCCTCACCAAACAAGTACATGCTGGTGAGCGGCGCAATGCCAAAACGCTCGGTGTCCTTGACCACAAACAGACGCGCACGAACATCCATCAAAGTGGCATCGCCGGGCACGATCTTGAACTCATAGGCGCCAAAAACGCTATCACTTTCCATCTCCGCATAGACGGTAAGCGGCTCGCCAGCAACCGCAGGCGGCGCAACGTAGAACGCAGTAAACCGCGGAAACTCTTCCGCATCACCCGTGACGGTGTTGACTGCCAAACCGCGTGCAGAAAGGCCGTAACGGCTTCCCTTGCCCAGAGCACGAAAGTAACTTGCCCCAAGAAAGGCAACCAGCTCGTCCTTGTATTCCTTGGAGTTCAAAGGATAGTGCAGCCGAAACCCGGCAATGCCCGGCAACCTGCTCTCTGCCTTTGGATGCTCCGGAACCCCTGCACCATAGATGAAATCATCTTCGGTGAAGGTCAGCGCAGTCAGTTTTTCACCCTCCGCCTCATAGAGGCGAAGCGGTTCATTGAAAAGCCATCCCGGATGGAAGGCTTGAAGCTCATAGTTATGCGGAGCGCCAGACCACAGAGCATTCTCCGGGTTGAAGCGGATTGCCCGATGCTGGTCATAACTCAGCCGGCTCAACCATTCTGGAATGGCTGGCGCATCTTCCGCAGCACCTTTGCCTGCGGCCTTGTCCTTCATCTTTTTAGTCAGCCAGTCGAAACTGAAGGAAACTGATTCCAGCCCTTCTGCTTCAACAGCCCATGCAGTATTGGGGTGTATAGGTCCGGCCCCGACAGTAAGCAGCGCAGCGACACCTGCGCTCCCCAAAAGAAAATCGCGTCGATTCATTTGCAGCAAATTGCCCTTTTGCCTGATCTTCACCCGAAAAACTGGATAATACTCTTGATGTATAGTCGTTGCAGCAAACAGACCTGCGGACAATGCCCTCAGTAGTGACTTGTGCTCACTTCTGCTTGAACGCGCGAGAACTGCAACCGATACGCAAGACGCCGGGAAGACCAAAAAAAAGAACTGCTCCCGACCTAGGGAGCAGCTCTATACATGAACTGAGAATATATTGGGGCTCAATCTAGGCCAATTTTGGCTTTCAACATATCAGACACAGCTTGTGGGTTAGCTTTGCCCTTAGAGGCCTTCATCACTTGGCCCACAAACCAGCCGAGCATCCCCGGCTTTTCCTTAGCCTGCTCAGCCTTGTCCTGATTTGCTGCAAGAATCTCATCCACAATCGTCTCGATTGCGCCAAGGTCGGTCACCTGCTTCATGCCGCGCTCTTCAACGATCACAGCTGGGTCGCCGCCCTCGCTCCATACGATCTCGAAGAGGTCCTTTGCGATCTTGCCGGAGATGGTGCCGCCCTTGATGAGATCAACAATGCCACCAAGCTGTGCAGCAGAAACCGGAGAGGTCTCAAGCTCAAGACCTTCCTTGTTAAGGCGGCCGAACAACTCGTTGATCACCCAGTTGGCAGCCAACTTGGCGTCGCGCCCCTTGGCAACTTCTTCGAAGAAGTCAGCGGAAGATTTCTCAGCAATGAGAATGTCGGCATCGTACGATGTCAGACCGTATTCGGCGATGAAACGAGCCTTCTTGTCGTCTGGCAATTCGACCAGATGCTGAGCAAGATCATCAACATAGGCCTGCGTGAATTCCAGTGGCAGCAGATCCGGGTCCGGGAAGTAGCGGTAATCGTGCGCCTCTTCCTTGGAACGCATGGAACGGGTTTCGCCCTTCACCGCATCGAAAAGACGGGTTTCCTGATCGATCTGGCCGCCATCTTCCAGAATGCCGATCTGACGGCGTGCTTCATACTCGATCGCCTGACCCACGAAACGGATGGAGTTGACGTTCTTGATTTCGCAGCGTGTGCCGAACTCACCACCCGGACGGCGTACGGAAACGTTTACGTCCGCACGCATGGAGCCCTGGTCCATGTTGCCATCACAAGTGCCGAGATAGCGAAGGATGGTGCGCAGCTTGGTCAGGTAGGCCTTCGCCTCATCCGCAGAGCGGATGTCTGGCTTGGACACGATTTCCATCAGCGCAACACCAGAACGGTTCAGGTCCACAAAGGACATGGTTGGGTGCTGGTCGTGCAAGGACTTGCCCGCGTCCTGCTCAAGGTGCAGACGCTCAACGCCCACTTCCACTTTCTCGCCGTCCTTCATGTCGAGGTAGATGATGCCCTCGCCCACGATTGGCTGCTTGAACTGAGAGATCTGGTAGCCCTGCGGCAGATCTGGATAGAAGTAGTTCTTGCGGTCAAAAACAGACTTCAAGTTGATCTCGGCCTTGAGGCCCAGGCCAGTGCGGATCGCCTGACGCACACACTCCTCGTTGATCACCGGCAGCATGCCTGGCATGGCCGCGTCAACGAGGCTCACATTCGCATTAGGATCATTGCCAAAGCCGGTGGAAGCGCCCGAGAAAAGCTTGGCCTCAGAGGTCACCTGCGCGTGGACCTCCATACCGATCACGATTTCCCAGTCGCCCGTTGCGCCCTTGATAAACTTCTTCGGGTCCGGCGTCCGTGTATCGACAATCGTCATGCGATCATTTTCCTGTCTTTTGCGTTGAAGCGGCCTTCCGGAGGGCCCCGTAGCGTAAACGGGAGAAGGCAGCCGCATGTAAACTCAATTGGCTTGGGTAGTCCGTTCTTTTCAAAGAGGCAAGAAGAAAGCCTGCTGTTTTTTTGAACAAGGCAGGTTTATCGCCTAAAAACTGGCCCCGCGCTGTCTGGACCGACAAAGCGATTACGGGAAAGCTGCTAGCTGCGCGCCCAGCGCACGTAGATCGTGCGAACGATGAATGCAGCCAACGCACCGCCAATCATGCGGAACGGAAACAGAGCCAGCGCGCCGCTCTCATGTGCTGGGAGAAACGGCATGCCAACAAGGCGCAGCAATGCCTCCAAAAACAAACTGACCGCCGCCGCAGCAAACCCAGCGATCAGATATTTACCAGCTTGATCACAGCCCCGCCCCATGAGGGCGCCAATCACAAGCGCAAGCGGGTTCAACATTCCCGCAAAGCCAATCAATACTGTCCAGCTGTCTGTCATGATCCCCGCCTCACCTGCGCTCAACACCCAGGTGTTTTCACTAGGCGGTTAGATAAGCACTCTCAAGTGTTTTTCGACCAGACCGGTGTTTTTTACGTTTTCGGCATGGTGTTGCCCAAATGCGCTAGCGCAGTGTCGGGGAGCCTTTTAAAGACAGAACCACCAAATCGTTGGAGTTTTTATGTCTTACAGCTTTGAGGCCCGGTAAAGCCCTGTCGGCTTACTGAAGAGACCAGACAGGGCCCGCACGAATATAACCGCTCACCCGTACCGCTCTTTTGTGGATGGGAACGAGCAGACGTGCCCACATAAAACTTCAAGAATTCAATGGACATTTCAAAAGCTGAACAGCGCATCATGCATGTGCTGGCGCAGGGCGGTCATATCTGCCTTGAAAAAGACGAGCGCGGTAAAATCATCGAGGTGAACTGCGTAACACGAGATGGATGGTACATGAGCGGCATGAACCTTCTCCTGTTCCGCAAACTCAAAGCGAAACGCCTCATCAAAAGTCAGGGCGGCAAGCCCTACCGCGCAACCCGGCTTGGCCTGACACGCGTGCGGGCCGAACTGGACAACCGATGAGTGATGGTGCCCCTGGTCACGGCTGACCGGGGGCAACCGCAACCAACGCCGCAAAAAAGCACCGTTTACTTAAAGAATAAAATTTTCCAAAACTTGAACCTCTAGCCACCTTCCATGCAAGACGGTCGCTGATTTACGTTAGAAAGAACTAATTTTCAAAATACCTGAAATATAGAATTGTTTTAAAGAAATATAATATGCCCTCTATATTAATTTTTCGCAGTAAAAGATATCTAGATACGTAAAACTACCCTCAACCCTACCCCGGTGAACTGCTAGTGATATGCAACTGTAAATAGTTTATCCGGGAGGAGGTTGTAATGTCTGGACAGCGGTCCCTTTTTGGCCTTGGCAACACGCAAACCATTGATGAGCCGAAGGCTGCAAACGGTTCGACTGATGCCAAAACACTCAATGAAATCCGCGCTCTTCTGGCCTCGCTGCGCGATTCCAGGCCATTGGAAGAAGGGCTCACTATCCCTGAGGATATCGTTGAGCTGGCGGCAGACATACAGCGCAAGATTGACCATTGGGATACGCAGACGCTGGAGCGCACCGTTGATTACTCCATCAACGCCAGTGAAGCCATGGCCTACACCGCAGAACTCAGTACGCATGTGCGGGCAACCGACGGCTGGGCGCAGACCATGTCTACCGGTGTCGAGGAAATGGAAAGCTCCATCAACCTGATCGCCGAAAACGCCAAGGCAACCGCTGACACCATTACTGACGCCAACAACGCGCTGCGGGACTGCGAAACGGTGACCCACGCGACGCTGGAATCAAATCGGGAAATTGGTGTTTCTTTCGAGCGCATGCAGGAAGCCGGCGAGCGGCTGGCTGAAGCGGCCGACAAGATCTCAAGCTTTGTGAACACCATCGACGGCCTTTCCAAGCAGACCAATCTTCTGGCTCTCAATGCCACCATTGAAGCGGCACGGGCCGGTGAAGCGGGCAAAGGCTTCTCAGTGGTGGCATCTGAAGTGAAAAACCTTTCCGGCCAGACCCAAAAAGCGACCGATGACATCAGGGCGCTTATCGGCGACCTCTTGCAAAACCTCAACGAAGTCAACTCCACCGTGGAAAGTGTGGGCGGTCTGGTGGAAGGAAGCCTGCAACGCTCTGAAGAGGCCGCGCAACACATTACCCAAGTGCGCACCAGCGCCGGAGAGATTGACACGCAGGCCCGCCAGAACGCTGAACTTTTAGAACAGCAAAGTCAGGCCAATCATGAAATCGCCAAGGGGGTGTTGGAAGTGGCCCATCACTCGGCAAAGGCCAGCACAGCCATCGAGAATGTGATCCGCAGTGTTTCAGGATCAGAGAAGATCGTTGCCCAGCAATTCGACGAACTGCAGCAACGCAGTATTCCCGGCTTCGTGCTCCTCAAGGCCAAGGCAGACCATATCCTATGGAAGAAGCACCTTGCCGAGATCATGGCAGGCCTGAGCAAGAAAACCTCAGCGCAAATGAGCAACTACCACGAATGTGGCTTGGGAAAATGGTATGACAACATCACCAGCCCTGCCCTAATTGCGATGCCTGCCTTCCAGAAACTGCTTCCTGCGCACGAGGAGGTGCATGATCAGGGTAAACGCTGCGCTGACCTGTTTCATGGCGGCGACCGCAATGGCGCGCTTGAGGCTTATACCAGCATGAGCGAGGCTTCTGAGAGAGTGCTTGCCTGTATCGATGAGCTGATCAGGAGCTAACGGCAGAAATGGTATCAAAAAAGCGCGGCAGGTTTTTGCCGCGCTTTTTGTTTAACTGGCCTTGGCTCACTCCCCGGCCTTCAACCATTCAAAGCGAAGGCCCTTGGCAGTGCGGTTCGGAAACCCTTTCCAATAGGAATGCCCCTCCCCGTAGATGCCATCTTCTGACTGCTCCCAAACACCATCATTGGAGATCGGAACAAGCTCCAGGTAGCTGGCCTTGTCGGCATCTTCCTTCAGGTAGAGATCCATCCACGCACTGGCAAAGTGCTGAGAGATGTTGTTCATGCGCACATTGTCCCAGACCGCATCCGTATAGTGTTCGCTCACGTTAAACCCCAGTTCCTCATCGAAGCGGTAGGCTTCTCTCGGCGCGGGCATGGGCGCACCTGCATTGTGGTTGGCATGTTCGAAGGTCAAAAGGGCACGATCGACCGCCCCCGCCTCTTCCCAGATGGTGCGGATGCCGCCCTCATATCCTGAGACATCGTCCTCGGAACCGGCCACAAACAACATGGGGATCTGGATGCCCTTGAGACCATCCGCCTCCCAGAAGTCGTAGGTGCGGCCCCACGGCGCGAACGCAATGGCCGTCTTGATACGCGGATCAATGAGCGCCTTGTGGCTCTCGCTACCAGCCCGGTGGATGCCCAGCGTGCCAAATGGCGCGCCCCAAGACAGATCGACAGCTGCTTGTGTGACCCCGCCGCCCGCCGTTATCACCGCGCCGTAACCGCCCATGGAGTAGCCAATAAGCCCGGTGCGGCTTGTGTCCACCAAACCATTCAGGAACGATCCCTTTTCGGTCGACAGACGATCAATCTCATTGAGCACAAAGACCTGATCCAGCGACCGGTTCACCAGCGTGGACCCGAACGCTGCCTTGTCCCTGTAGGTGCTGTCCTTGTGGTCGATGGAGGCCACCACATAACCTTTGGAGGCAAGGTTTTCCGCAAGTGGCGACAGCAGGAACCGATTGCCGGGATAGCCATGACTGACAAGGACCAGCGGATAGCTGCCACGCGCCGGCGCAGCGTCCCGGCGCGCACGCCCTTCAAGCGCCACCTCGGTTTTGCCATCACGCAGGTAAGCAGTCAGGGTTGTGGACCCGGAGCTGCCCTCTGCCGCCGGATACCAGACCTCGACCGTGAGGTTACGGTCATAACGCGGCAACACGTCAGGTTCGGCACCTGCCGGATCCAGCGCGAGAACATTGATCTGATCCTTGTGCATCAGGTCCAGAGTGCGCACGCCCAGCGCATAAGGGCCATAAGCTGCAAGTTCAGGCGCATCAGGCCGCTGACTATCAATTCTGTTTTCCGCAAACACGCTCACCGGCATCACTCCCAGAACCACTGCCAGCCCCAGAACCTTCTTGAATGAGGTCATTTACCCCTCCCTAATCATCAAGCGCGCCACATGACGATCAACTTAGAGTATAAGAGGAACTGAGCAACCACCCTGGTGGCATTTATGACCCGATTGATGCAGGTTTTTTGAGGTCTGAGGTTCTCCCGAACAAGAAAAGAGCTGATCCGGGATCCAGCGCAAAAAGCGTGAGCACTTGCGAACACGGAACCTCAAGCGCCGCAGGTAACCAACAGGCCTGCTGGATCCCGCATCAAGTGCGGGATGACGGTGGGGTGTGCGGAGAGTGCGGTGGGCCTCATGGGCACGGTCGGGGCGGGTAGAGAGTACGTTGGGTCTCATGGGCGCTGATGCGGGGTACCGGTAGTCCGTCCCCTCCTCGCGTCATCCCGGACAAGGGGAGCGATAGCGAGCCGCTGATCCGGGATCCAGCACAAGGGGCGTGAACCCATGCGAATACAGCACCCCAAGCGCCGTGTGCTGGCCAACAGGCCCGACTGGATCCCGCATCAAGTGCGGGATGACGGTGGGGTGGGTAGAGAGTGCGGTGGGTCTCATGGGCACGGAGTTTCAGCGACGCGTGGTCTCATGGGCGCTGATGCGGGGTGCCGGTAGACCGTTCCCTCCTCGCGTCATCCCGGACAAGGGGAGCGGGAGCGATACGCAGGTCCGGGATCCAGCGCAAGGGGCGTGAGCAATGGCGAACACAGCACCCCAAGCGACCTGCGCTGGCCAACAGGCCCGGCTGGATCCCGCATCAAGTGCGGGATGACGGTTGGGGTGGGTAGAGAGCGCGGTGGGCCTCATGGGCGCGGGGTTTCAGCGACGTGTGGTCTCATGGGCGCTGATGCGGGGTGCCGGTAGTCCGTTCCCCCCCTGACGTCATCCCGGACAAGGGGAGCGGGAGCGATACGCAGATCCGGGATCCAGCACAAGGAGCGTGAGCAATGGCGAACACAGCACCCCAAGCGCCGTGTGCTGACCAACAAGCCCGACTGGATCCCGCATCAAGTGCGGGATGACGGTCGAGGTGAATCCTCTCACGTCATCCCGGACAAGGGGAGCGGGAGCGAGACGCAGATCCGGGATCCAGCGCAAGGAGCGTGAACCCTTGCGAACGCAGCACCCCAAGCGCCGTGTGCTGACCAACAAGCCCAACTGGATCCCGCATCAAGTGCGGGATGACGGTCGGGGTATAGGATGGGCTTGCGCCTAAAACTAAAAAGGCCCCGGATCTCTCCGAGGCCTTAGTCATTCACATCAGGTTAGCAGCTTATTTGCTCCACCAGTTTTCTGGCTTGAAGGTGCCGGCAGCTTGCTCGATCACCTCACCCACCTGGAACAGGGTGCCTTCATCAAACGGCTTGCCAATCAGCTGAAGACCGAGCGGCAGACCATCCTTGTTGAGACCTGCTGGAATGGAGATGCCCGGAACACCTGCCATGTTTGCGGTCACGGTGAAGATGTCGTTCAGGTACATGGTCACAGGATCGGTGATTTCACCCGGCGCAAACGCTGCATCTGGTGTGGTTGGCGTCAGAATTGCGTCAACGCCGTTTTCCCAAGCCAAGTCAAAGTCGCGCTTGATGAGCGTGCGCACCTTCTGAGCCTTGAGGTAGTAAGCGTCGTAGTAACCGGCAGAAAGCACGTAAGTGCCGATCATCACCCGGCGCTTTACCTCATCTCCGAAACCTTCCGCGCGGGTGTTTTCGTACATCTCAACGATGTCGTTGCCCGGAACGCGCAGGCCGTAGCGCACGCCGTCGTAGCGGGCAAGGTTTGAAGAAGCCTCAGCAGGTGCCACGATATAGTAGGCTGGCAGAGCGTATTTGGTGTGCGGCAAGGAGATTTCGACGATTTCTGCGCCAGCGTCCTTAAGCCACTCAATGCCCTGTTGCCACAGCTGGTCGATGACTTCCGGCATACCGTCTACACGGTACTCCTTGGGAATGCCGATCTTCATGCCCTTGATGGACTTGCCGACAAAGCTTTCATAGTCCGGCACAGGCGCATCAACAGAGGTGGTGTCCTTTGCATCCACAGAAGCCATGGACTTCAGCAGGATCGCGTTGTCACGCACGGTTCGACCAATCGGACCGGCCTGATCCAAAGAAGACGCAAACGCAACCATGCCCCAGCGCGAACAACGGCCATAGGTTGGCTTGATGCCCACGGTACCAGTGAGCGCTGCTGGCTGGCGAATGGAACCACCCGTATCGGATGCGGTCGCCGCGGCACATAGATGAGCAGCAACCGCAGATGCAGAACCGCCAGAAGAACCGCCTGGAACCAGCGCGGTGTCAGAGCCATTCCGGCGCCAAGGGTTGACCACGTTGCCATAGAAAGATGTTTCGTTGGAGGAGCCCATTGCGAACTCATCCATGTTCAGCTTGCCAAGCATGACAGCGCCGTCGTTCCAAAGGTTCTGGGTGACGGTGGATTCATACTCGGGCTTGAAGCCATCCAGAATGTGAGAACAGGCCTGCGTGTGCACGCCCTTGGTGGCGTAAAGGTCCTTGATACCCAGAGGAATGCCTTCGAGCGGGCGCGCCTCACCTGCAGCAATCTTCGCGTCAGACGCTTTCGCCTGCTCGCGGGCGATGTCACCAGTAACCGTAATGTAAGCGTTGAAAGCCGCATTGGCGGTTTCGATTTCGGAAAGATACGCCTCGGTCAGTTCCGTGGCAGAGATTTCGCGGGCAGCGAGTTTTTCACGCGCCTCGGCGATAGTCAGATCGACAAGCTTTGTCATTGTCTAGTGTTCCTTGGAAAAAGAGAAACAAGCGGAGATCAAGCGCGGGGCTTACTCAACAACCTTTGGCACCATGAAGAAGTTGTCTTCAGAAACAGGCGCGTTCTTGACGATGGTATCGGCATAATCGCCATCCGTCTTGCCATCACTGCGCTTCTTCATGCTCTGCTCAACAACAGAGGTCATTGGCTCAACACCATCGATGTTGACTTCATCGAGCTGTTCAACGAACCCGAGGATTGCGTTGAGTTCTCCAGTCATCTTTTCCGCCTGGGCGTCATCCACCTTGATGCGGGCCAGCCGTGCCACACGCTTTACCGTGTTCAAATCAACAGACATGCGCTTCTCCAACTTATCTCGGCACCTGCCGAGGTCAATTTATTGTAGTCAGCTATAAACAGGCCGCGCCTTGGTTTTCAATGCGCCGCAGCGGGTCATCCTCTGCCATGGCCACTTTACGAGACTGACAAGGACCGTTATTAGAAGACACGCAACTCGCAGGTGGCGGCTTTTTCCATGAAGACAACAATCGGACGTCCGAAAAACAATGATCTGACCCGCAGCATTCTGAAGACGACACTTCAGGAAGTGGCTGATCACGGGTTCCACGGCGCTCGTTTGGACCGGATAGCCGCCAACGCACAGACCTCCAAGCAGGCTCTCTACCGCCGGTGGCAAAACAAAGAGGAACTCATCAGCGAGGCGGTGCGCTATGGGTTTTCAAGAATTCCCGTTGAACCGCCCGGCTCAGGGTCGCTCTCCAGTGATCTGATCAGTGTTTCAGGCCACTTTCAGGAGGCGCTCGTGTCCTCCCCCCTCGGCAAGGCCTATCTCGCACTCTTGACCGAACCCGCCACAGCAGACGATGCAAGACTGATTGAAGGAGAACAACGCACGTTCTTTCGTCAGATGTTCGTCTATGCCGGGAATACAGCGGGCATGGAAGAAAAGATCGACCTCATTCTGGCGCAACTGCTGTACCGTTGCCTGTTTCAGCGCTCAGCACTGGGCGCAATTGCCCTGAAAAACCTGATCACATCCACCGTGAAAGACATGTGATCCAAGGTGAACAGATCTGTACACGACCTATTTAAAGCCATCAAGCATCTGAAATAAAACAGGTATTCTGGAAATTTCAGAGGAACCCCCTTGACTTCTGACGGGGATCTCACGGCTCCTCTCAGCCGCGTGAGGTCGTTTGATTGGCGCTTTTGAACACTCCCCGCCACATTCCAAATCGTGACAGGCGCCGGTCCCAGTGGACGATAGAGATCAGCCCGGTCATGGAGCAAGAAACAATCAGTTCGAAGCCACCCCATCGCGAAGGAAGCGATCCGGGTGAGAGGAACAAGAAACATGCCGATTAACGCGACATTCAAAGCATTTGCCCTGGCCACCATGGTGGCAGTCTCCGCTCCAGCGATGGTTATGGCAGACGAAGTAACCACTTACACCCAAGAGGGTATTGCAATTAACGGCACCGACCCAGTCGCTTACTTCACTGAAGGAAAGCCGGTACAAGGTACCGCCGAGTTCACCACAACATACGATGATGTAACCTGGCAGTTCTCCAGCGCGGAAAACCTCGAGAAGTTCAAGTCTGACCCGGCCAAGTATGCACCTCAGTACGGCGGCTGGTGTGCAACCGGCATGAGTTTTGGCGTCAAGCTGCCCATCAAGTCTGACCTGTGGCGCATTGTAGATGGCAAGCTGTACCTCAATGCACATGATGGTGCCATGAAGCGCTTCAATGAAAAGACCGAGGAAGTCATCGAGAACGCCAACACCAACTGGCCCAACGTGAAAGACATTCCTGCGGACGAACTCGGCTAATCGGCCCCCTCAACCCTACCCGTAAGTTGTTCGCATGAAGAAGTCGCAGAGCGCCCCCTCTGCGGCTTCTCTCGTTTTCGAAACTAGCTCATTCCGGTTGCGCATCTGAGCGCATTTCACTTCAACCAGTCCAATTGGGAATGAGACAACACGCACTCGATCAGTATCAACACGACTCAATCGCTCAACACCCAAAGGTACGACAGGCGGACAGTGGGCACGGCGACAGGATTTGTTTCGAACTTGGCAAGAGCTGTAGAACGCGCCCTAACCATAACGCTCATCTGACGGCCTTCTCGCGCGTCCGTGATGCCCTTTGATTGGCATGAGCCTGAAAAAAACCGCAGAGTATCGTTGCAAAGAAACACAGCCGAACCGGCCCGCGCAACAAGATAGAAACTGACGCTCCCCCACACAGTCACGCTCCGGGTAGAATTGAGAGGAACCGACACATGCCGATCAAGTCAACTTTCAAAGCCATCGCTCTTGCAGGTCTCATGATGACCGCGGCTCCCGCCATGACATTTGCAGATGAGGTGACCACCTTCACCGCAGATGGTCTTGCAATCAAAGGGACCGATCCGGTTGCCTACTTCACCCAAGGCAAGCCTGTGCCGGGCAAAAAAGAGTTCTCGACAACCTATGATGACGTGACTTGGCAGTTCTCCAGCGCAGAGAACCTTCAAAAATTCGAAGCCAATCCGGAAAAGTATGCCCCGCAATACGGCGGCTGGTGTGCCACAGGCGTGAGCTTCGGTTACAAGATCCCGATCATGCCTGAAAAGTGGGCCATCGTTGATGGAAAACTCTATCTCAACGCCCATGACGGTGCCCATCGCCGCTTTACCGAACGCACAGATGAAGTGATCAACAACGCCAACACCAATTGGCCAACAATCAAGGAAACACCAGCAGACGAGCTGGGTTAATCTGTTGACCTTCATCCCCATCGACGACGAAAGCCGCGGCTCTGGAGCTGCGGCTTTTTCTTTTCAAGCTTAGATGACTGCGGCACTCGCCCGACTAATTGGCAGCAAACACAGAGATACTTTGGAACCGCTCGATGGCGCTTACCAGTACGTCCTGTTTGACCGGCCATGTTTCCGGGTTCTGGACCAGAAAACTCTTGCCTCTCCACTCGTGATAGACCTTCACGAAGGTGTCGTTGACCTTGGCAAAATGAAACAGGGCCACTTCCCCCGTGCCTTTGCCATAAACACCGCCCTCCGGAGCATGGGGCGTATCCTGGCAAATCAGCAGAAACGTGCCTGAGCTGCCGCTCTCCGAGATCCGTTGAACAGTGGCGTTCTCCTGTCCGCAGATATCTATGAAAGGCTGCAGGCTCATGGACAGATAGGCGTCCAGTGAAACGTCCTGATCCAGCTTGATGTAGTCGCCGCGCACGGCATAAAGCTGCGTCCAACTTTCGAACTTCTGCCCCTTGGGGATTTGCTCAAAGATGAATTCCGGGCCGTTCTGGTGACGAAAGTACTCGCTTTGACCAATAGGCTCCCCTGCCTTGATCCACATCGGCGGCGGATACGAGATGACAGCCTCATAAACCTGGATTGATTGTATAAAATCTGGTGCCTTGTCTTGCCCCTCCGCCGACACGCTGGTCCCGGGCAACAAACCGAAGGCAATAAACCCGGCGCATATCAGCAAACTCTTCAATCTCATTGGCACCCTCATTCAAACCGCTTTCTCGTCCCAATCAGAACGAGCACCTTCGGGGCGCCATGTAGATGGGAACTCACCACACCCATAACGAGAAAAACGCCAGCTCGCGACACCCAAACACCAACTCAAACAAAAAAAGCCGCAGCTTTCGACTGCGACTTTGCAAGGCGTCAATGCGAAAAAGGCGCGTTTACTCTTTGCCGATCTCAACCGTTTCACCCGGCTTGAGGTCGGCAATGCGGAAGCCGTTGGTGCCCATGGTCTCAATGAAATGATCCGCACTTTGATCAAGAATTGGGAAGGTCTTGTAGTGACAAGGCACGATGGTCTTGAAGTTGAAATAGCGCTTGCAGGCCATGGCTGCTGTTTCCGCGCCCATGGTGAAGCGATCGCCGATTGGAACGATCCCCACCTCAGGCTGATAGATTTCATGGATCAAGGCCATGTCGCTGAAGATGTCCGTATCCCCCATGTGAAGCAGGGTGGGTTCCCCTTCCGCAATGACCACAATGCCATTGGGATTTCCCATGTAGGTCTGGCCGTCTCCGGCCTGCGCGGTGGAGGAGGAATGCTGCGCCTGGGTGAGTGCGACCTTGAAAGGCCCCACATCAACACAGCCACCTGAACCCATCGGATTGATGTTCTCAATACCCCTGGACTGCGCCCACATGCAGATTTCGAAGTTCGACGTCAACTGAGCGCCGGTTTCTTTCAAGATATGTAGGGCGTCTCCCACATGATCGTCATGCCCATGGGTGAGCAGCACATGGGTAACCCCTTCACTCACCGAGGCGACTGTTGCATCCTCAGGAAAGGTTGGATTGCCAGTGAAAAAGGGATCAATGAGAATTTTTGCGTCTTTAATTTCAACAGTAAAAGCCGAATGGCTCCAATAAGTCAGCTTCATGCCTAGCTCTCCCAATCGCGCACCAAGGAGGCCTCTCCCGACGATGCCTAATGCCGATCTTCCGTTGACGTAACATGCTCAACGTCCCAACGTATACCTGAAGAGCTTTCTGTCTTTAAGTACTCATTGATCGCGGAGAAGGGTTTCGATCCGAAAAAACCCCGATAAGCCGACAAAGGCGACGGATGTGCGCCTTTCAGAACAAGATTCTTGGTGGGATCAACCATCTTTGCCTTCTTTTGCGCGTGCGCGCCCCATAGCAAATAGGCAATTCCCTCTCGCTGCACTGCCAACGCGTTCAGCGCGGCGCTGGTGAAGGTCTCCCATCCCTTCTTGGCGTGCGAACCGGCCTTGCCTTCCTCAACGCTCAAACTTGTGTTGAGCAACAGTACGCCCTGCTCCGCCCAAGCCTGCAAGCAACCGTGAGAAGGCACCGGAATGCCCTCATCCGCCTCCAGCTCCTTGAAGATGTTGCGCAACGAGGGCGGAAACCTGACGCCCTTCTCGACCGAGAAACTCAAGCCATGGGCCTGCCCCGGCCCGTGGTAGGGGTCCTGCCCCACAAGCACGACCTTTACCTTGGAGAACGGTGTTGCATTGAACGCTGCAAAACGCGTGTGCTTGGGCGGGTAGATGGTCTTGCCCGCAGCCTCCTCCGCTTCCAGGAAAGCTGCCAGCTTCTTGAAATAGGGCTGCTCGAACTCAGCCGCCAAGATGTTGCGCCATTCCGGTTCCAGATCCAACGGGCCCATGCCACGCCTCCAAGCTTTGCACTACCAGACTGCTTGAGACCACGCCCACGGCAAGGACGCCAGAGGGTTTGCCCGAAACACATGAGGTTTCCACTTTAAATCTGTTCATCTGAAGCGTGGCAATTGCGCAAGAACCGTGCTACAGCGCGCAAATGAGCACGAATACACCAGTTCTTTCCCTTGAAGAGTTTCAAGAGGTTCTCCCTCCCCAAGGTCGCCTGATCGGGCTTGATCTGGGCACGAAAACCATCGGCCTTGCCATGTCCGACATCGGCCGCAAGATTGCCACGCCCCTTGAAACCATCAAGCGCAAAAAATTCACGCTAGACACAGACCGCCTGTTGGAACTGTGCCAAACCCATGAAGTGATTGGCCTGGTTCTGGGCCTCCCGCTCAACATGGACGGCACAGAGGGTCCTCGCGTACAGTCCACCAAGGCATTTGCCCGCAATCTGGCCCAGCGCACGGAACTGCCCATGGCGTTCTGGGATGAGCGCCTGTCAACGGCAGCTGTCACACGCACCCTTATCGACGCCGATCGCTCCCGCGCCCGACGTGCCGAGCTGGTCGACAAGATGGCCGCAAGTTACATTCTGCAGGGGCTCCTCGACCGCCTTCAGCTGGGTGGTACAAGCTTCTTCGACTGACCCGCCACGACGCCGTTATCCGGCATCAACGAAAACGAGTAGCTCCATGCACACCGTGCTCATGGCCTTAACGCCAGTCCTCATGCTGATCGCAACCGGTTGGGCCATTGCCAACTACAAGATGATCAGCGCAGATGGCTGGCGGCCCATGGAAACGCTGTGCTACTGGCTGCTGTTTCCTGCGGTGCTTTTTACCAGCGTGTCGGATGCCGATTTCGCCAGCCTGGATCTTGGAAGCTATGCCATCGGCCTCTATGGCACGCTGGCTCTGCTGTGTGTCATTCTTGTCCCCACGGGCGTGCTGTTGAGGCACCAGCTTGAGGTATCCGGCCCTGCGTTCAGTTCCATCTTTCAAGGAACAACACGGTGGAACGCCTTCATTGCACTAGCCATTGTATCCAATATTCTGGCGGATGAAGGCTGGACGCTGATCGCCATCACAATGGCGCTGCTTATTCCGGTGATGAACGTGCTCAGCATCACCATGATGACCTTCTACGCTTCCTCCAATGCTCTTTCCATCAAGGCACTGGTGATGGGCATCGTGAAAAACCCCTTCATCATCTCCATTGGAGCGGGTTTGATCGTCAACGTGACTGGCCTCGACCTGCCCGGCTTTATCGAAGACTATGCAGAGTTTCTGGGCCGCGCCGCTCTGCCACTGGCGATCTTGAGCGTTGGCGCAGCAATTGACATGAAGTCCCTTCGCAAACCGGGGCCACGTCTGCTCATTGGCTGCCTATTACGCCTTGTCGTCGCGCCGGCTATCGCACTTGCCGTTGCAACCCTACTGGGCCTTGGATCCAATGCGACCATAGCACTTGTGATTGCATTCGCGGTCCCAACGGCGGCGGCAAGCTATGTGCTCGCGCGCCAAATGGGAGGCGATGCCACGTTGATGGCAGAACTTCTGGCCCTTCAAACCCTTGCCTCAGCCGTCACTGTTCCGCTGTGGCTCCTGTTGTTGGTTTGAGCCCTGGTCAGGCGACCACGTAGAGCCAGTCCACGATGCTGCGCGCGTCGTGGCGCGCATCAAGCATCCCATAGCTGGAGCGCCATTGTCCGGCAAGACGGCTGTCCATAAAGGCATCGGAGATGAAACTGGGGGCCGCTTCTCGCAGCGCGGCGGCAGCGGCCGTAAGTGCCAGCTGCTCTGTAAGAATGCGGGCACTGCCCGGATCGTCAATGCACGTGCGAGCGGCAGCCTGAAGCACCTCAACGGACACCTTTCCTGCCTGACCAAGCCGCCCTTCCAGATGATCCAAAACAGCCAGGAAGCCGCTAGAATTCTTGGTCATGACACGCATCAGGTCGAGGGCCATCACATTGCCTGAACCTTCCCAGATGCTGTTCACAGGTGCTTCGCGATAGAACCGCGCCAGATCATGCTCCTCCACATAACCATTTCCGCCTAGGCATTCCATCGCCTCGCCGGTGACCACATTTGCTGTCTTGCAGACCCAGTACTTTGCCACCGGTGTGATGACGCGCAGGTAGTCACGCTCCAACTCGTTTTCCGGGGCCGCATCAAAGGCGCGAGCAAGCCGGAAGGCAAGCGCAGAAGCGGCGGCTACATCCAGTGCCATATCCGCCAGAACACGATTCATGACCGGCTGATCCAACAGCGCCTTTCCAAAGGCCTGTCGATGCCGCGTGTGATGCACCGCCCGCGCCACTGCACCGCGCATCACACCAGCAGAACCCAAGGCACAATCTAGACGTGTCGGATTCACCATGGACAGAATGGTCTTGATGCCCTGCCCTTCCTCGCCCAGCAGGAAACCATGCGCATCTTCAAACTCCACCTCAGAGGAGGCATTTGACAGATTTCCCATCTTGTTTTTCAGGCGAATGAGGTTCAGGCCGTTGACACTGCCGCCCTCCAGAACCCGCGGAACGAGGAAACAACTTGGCCCTGCCTCTGTACGCGCCAGCACCAGAAAGGCATCAGACATGGGGGCAGAAAAAAACCACTTGTGGCCGTTTATGAGGTATTCCCCCTCACCAACCCTTTCCGCCGTGGTGACGATCTGGCGGAGATCGGTCCCACCTTGTTTTTCGGTCAGCCCCATTCCAAGGCTGACGCTGTTTTTTTGAGAGGCGGCGCGGAACCTCTGGTCATAGGTCCGCGAGGCAATCAAACTCTGCCATTTCTCGGCGATCTCAGGATTGTGTTGCAACGCCATCCCGGCCGCATTGGTCATGGTGATCGGACACAGGTGCCCCATCTCCACCTGAGACATCATGTAGTATCGCCGCGCCCGATTGAAGTGAGCGTTTTTTGCCCCCGGCTGGAGCGCGTCAACGGACGCACAATGCAAGCCTGCTGCAAACGAGCGCCGCATCAATGCGTGATAGGACGGGTGAAACTCGACGATATCCAACCGGCGTCCATAGGCATCATGGGTCTTGAGCTCTGGTTTGTGGACATTGGCCATGCGCCCCAGATCCAGCGCATCAGCCGCGCCGCATTGCGCGCCCATCTTGATGAGATCGGTGCGAACGGAATCAGAATCCGGCGCGTGTCCCAGAGAAGAGAAAACAAGCGGATCGCTCTCGCAAAGATTGTAGCCGAAGTAAGGAGGGGCTTGGTTCAAAACCGGTTGTCCAGCCCCATTGCTATTAGTCTTTGGCATAATACCGGCCCTCCTCCCTGCAAAGTTTCCGCTGGTTAATCAACGACATCACAACCTTTACCTGCAACTGCAAAAATATACTAGCGGTATTGCCTCTTTACGGTTGACCTCCATGAGCATATAGGGGTGTCTTCGATGACTACACACACAGCACATCGATCCACATCCTTTCCTCACCGGCACCTCCTCGGCATCGAGGGGTTGCAACCGCCGGAAATTCTCCATCTTTTAGATCTTGCAGACGAAGCAGTTGAAGTCTCTAGACAGGTAGAGAAGCAGAAGGCGGTCCTGCGTGGCCGGACACAAATCAACCTCTTCTTCGAGGCATCCACTCGCACCCAGGCTTCCTTCGAAATCGCAGGAAAACGCCTCGGCGCGGATGTGATGAATATGTCTGTCGCAACGTCCTCTGTCAAAAAAGGCGAGACGCTGATCGACACAGCCGCCACCCTTCATGCCATGCGCCCGGACCTTCTGGTGGTTCGACACCAGTCCGCTGGGGCGGTGCAGCTGCTGGCCCGCAAGGTTGGCTGCTCGGTGGTCAATGCGGGCGATGGCCAACATGAGCATCCAACCCAGGCACTTCTGGATGCGCTGACCATCCGTCGCCACAAAGGCGATATTGGCGGATTGACTGTTGCCATCTGCGGCGACATTCGCCACTCCCGAGTTGCTCGCTCCAACATCATTCTTCTCAATGCACTGGGTGCGCGAGTGCGCGTCGTAGCACCATCAACCCTCCTGCCCTCCGGTATCCATAACATGGGCGTTGAAGTCTTCACCGACATGCGCAAAGGCCTTGAAGGCTGTGACATCGTCATGATGCTGCGCCTCCAGAGAGAACGCATGAGCGGTGCGTTTGTGCCATCGGTCCGTGAGTATTTTAAATATCACGGCCTCGACAAGGAAAAGCTGAGCTTTGCCAAGCCAGATGCCCTTGTCATGCATCCCGGCCCCATGAACCGTGGTGTTGAGATTGCAGCAGAAGTTGCGGACGGGCCTCAGAGCCTGATTAAAGAACAGGTCGAAATGGGCGTTGCCATCCGCATGGCAGTACTTGAAGCCCTGGCGACACACCTGCCGACCAAGTGAGGAGCTGAGCATGGCTGAAAAGAACAATCCGCTCGTTCTGACCAATGCGCGGGTGATTGATCCTGCCTCGGGACTGGATGAAGCCGGTTCCGTGCTCGTGCAGGACGGCAAGATTGTTGCAGCAGGCGCTGCAGCAAACAACCAAGGCGCACCTGAAGGTGCGGTGAAGATGGACTGCGGCGGCGCCATTGTCGCTCCGGGCCTCATCGACATGGGCGTTACTGTGGGCGAACCGGGAGCAGAGCACCGGGAAACCCTTGAAAGCGCAAGCCAAGCAGCCGCTGCTGGTGGCGTGACCACCATGATCACCAGCCCGGACTGTGATCCCATCATTGATGACCCGGCGCTGGTAGACTTCATCCTGCGCCGCGCCCGCCACACCGCCATCGTGAATGTCCATCCGATGGCAGCGCTGACCAAAGCCCTTGAAGGCAGGGAAATGAGTGAGCTTGGCCTGCTGAAGGAAGCGGGTGCCGTTGCCTTTACCAACGCCACCATTCCAGTCTCCAACTCGCAGGTGTTCGCTCGCATTCTCACCTATGCCCGCGACTTTGATGCCCTTGTGGTGCATCAGGCCAAGGACAAGGATCTGGCAGGCTCAGGCGTCATGAACTCGGGCCTGCGTGCCACGTGGCTGGGTTTGGGCGGCGTGCCGCGTGAAGCGGAGTTCATCGCCATTGAGCGGGACATGCGACTGGTCGCCATGACCAAGGGCAAGTATCACGCCCGTCTCATCTCCTGTCCGCAGAGTGCACGCGCCATTCAGATCGCCAAGAATGACGGCCTGAATGTAACGGCTGGCATTTCCATCAATCATCTGACGCTCAATGAAAACGACATTGCGAACTACCGCACGTTCCACAAGATGTCGCCGCCCCTGCGCACGGAAGATGACCGACTGGAAATGGTGAAAGCTCTAGCTGATGGCACCATTGACATCATTATGTCAGACCACAACCCGCAGGATGTGGAAACCAAGCGTCATCCGTTTGCCGAATCTGAAGACGGTGCGCTAGGGCTTGAAACCATGCTGGGAGCTGGAATGCGCCTCGTCCATAGCGGCGACGTGCCTCTCATGAAGCTTCTGGCGGCCATGACCTGCAATCCAGCAGATCGTCTTGGGCTCGAAGCTGGCCGTCTGTCGAAGGGTGCCCCTGCCGACCTGATCGTGTTCGATCCGGAACGGCCTTGGATTGTAGAGAAAGAAAAAATCCGCTCTCGTTCCAAGAACACACCGTTTGAAGACGAGACGTTGCAGGGCCGTGTTCTGACAACTCTGGTGGCGGGTCGCATTCTGTATAATATTGCAGCTTAACGCGCCACAACGGAGACCGAAGACGTGCCAGATCCAATCAGCTGGTCTTACTCACTGCCATACTACATGATTGCTCTGGCAATCGGGTACATTCTTGGCTCCATTCCATTCGGTCTCCTGATCACAAAGGCAGCCGGTCTGGGCGACATTCGCCAGATCGGCTCCGGCAACATTGGCACCACCAATGTGCTACGCACCGGCAAGAAGAGCCTCGCCGCCCTCACCTTGTTGTGTGATGCGCTCAAAGGCACCCTTGCTGTTGTCATCGCCTACATCTGGCTGGGCAATGACGCCGCCATGATTGCGGGCCTTGGGGCCTTCCTCGGTCACCTGTTCCCTGTCTGGCTGAAGTTCAAAGGCGGCAAAGGCGTTGCAACATACATTGGCATTCTGCTCGGCCTGAACTGGCCTTTCGCGCTGGTCTTCATGGTGATTTGGTTGCTTGTGGCCTTCATCACCAAATACTCTTCACTGTCAGCACTGGTTTCGTCTCTTCTGATCCCGTTTGTTCTTGTTGTATTTGACCAATGGCAACTCGCAGAAATCACGGGTTTGCTTGGTGTCATGCTCTGGCTAAAACATCACGAGAACATTTCTCGTCTTCTTAAGGGCACAGAAGGCAAAATCGGATCGAAGGGATAGTAAATGCCAACAGCCACGAAGGGCCGCGCGGTTGAACTTAGTGACGCGCAGCGGCTCTCCTGGCTCAGGCTTATCCGTTCTGAAAATGTGGGACCGCGGACCTTCCGCGATTTGCTAAATCACTTTGGTTCTGCCGAAAATGCGCTCGCCGCACTTCCCGACCTGTCACGACGCGGCGGACGGTCCTCCTACAAGGTCTGCCCTGCAGACAAGGCGGAGGCCGAACTTGACGCTGTGAGCCGCTACGGCGCGTCCATGGTGGCCCTTGGAGAGCGGCCCTATCCGCCAAACCTGCGCGAAATTGAAGCGCCCCCACCGCTTCTTACCATGGCTGGCCCCGCAGATACCGCAGGTTCAAAGGCTGTCGCCATAATCGGTGCGCGCAATTGCTCCATGGCAGGCGCAAAGCTCGCAGCGACCTTTGCAGAAGAACTATCGCGCAACGGCTATCTTGTCGTCTCAGGCCTTGCGCGCGGCATTGACAGCGCGGCGCACAAGGCAAGCCTTCGACTGGGCACCCTGGCCGTATTCGCAGGTGGGATTAACGTGATCTACCCGAGTGAGAACCAGGCTCTGGTTGAAGCCTTCCACCAAAATGCGGGCGGCGTCGTGACGGAGATGCCATTTGGGCTCAAACCCCGCGCCAGAGAGTTCCCCCGTCGCAACAGACTGATCTCAGGTATCTCGCTAGGGGTACTGGTGATTGAAGCGGCAAGCCGATCCGGTAGCCTGCACACGGCGCGCTTTGCTCTGGAACAAAACAGGGATGTGCTGGCAGTCCCCGGCTCTCCCCTTGACCCGCGATCTGAAGGCGCAAACCGGCTCATCCAGCAAGGGGCCGCCCTGATGATGACGCCCGACGATGCCCTTCAGGTGTTGGAAGCCAACAGCGCAAGCCTGCTCTCCCAAAACTTTGAAGAACCGGCAGGTGCCGAACATCCCGGCTATAACACTGAGGAAATTTCAGAGAATGATCGGCAAAGGCTTTTATATGCGCTCGGCCCGACGCCAAGCGATGTGGATGAAATAATCCGTTTTTTGCAGATATCCCCTCAAGCAGCTCAGGTCATGCTGCTTGAGCTTGAATTAGCAGGACGCTTGGAACGTCACCGGGGAAACAAGGTTTCTCTCATCACATAAGAAACGTTGGGTAGGACGAACTACCCGTTGGCTACCTTGAGCTCTGTTTCAGGTGCTGCGCCTTTCTGACGCTCCTGACGAGCTTCTTCTTCAGCCATGGACAGAAGATAAGCAAGAAAACTCAAGTCATTAGAGCGAGCCATCTTGGCCAGTTCCTGACACATCTTCTCACAATAAGTTGCAGTTGCTACACGATCATCGTTGCTTGCGGCATTGAGGGGTGCGCCTTCACTCATGTTTCGCCTTTCCAATTGCTGGGATGGTACCAGCTAAACGTTTTCTCTTATGTTTTGTGAAATGCAATTCATGATTGCGCTAAGGAAATAACACTCTTCAATCTTGAGCGGAAGTGCAAAACCACTAATTACGTAGGGGTGCTTTATCAGGGTCTATGGCTTTTCCACTCTTGACCTCGCGCGCTGAAAAGGCCATTTGACAGCCGCGACTGTATCCGAGATTGTCTCGGATCGACTCACTTGCATCCTGTGCCCTGCACCAATTCATAGGCGAAAAAGTCGCGAGAGTTTGGATTTAGATGAATATCGTCATTGTGGAATCGCCGGCGAAAGCCAAAACCATCAACAAATACCTTGGGTCTGATTACAAGGTACTGGCCTCTTATGGTCACGTGCGTGATTTGCCCCCGAAAGATGGTTCAGTGCTCCCCGATGATGACTTTGCCATGTCATGGGCGGTGGATTCCAAATCACAAAAACGCCTCAGCGATATAGCCAATGCGGTGAAGGATGCCGACCGCCTCATTCTCGCAACCGACCCCGACCGCGAAGGGGAAGCAATTTCATGGCACGTGCTTGAGGTTTTGAAGAAGAAAAAACTCCTCAAGGACAAGAAAGTCGAGCGCGTCGTGTTCAATGCGATCACGAAAAACGCGATCCTTGAAGCCATGCAGAACCCCCGCGAGCTGGACGAGCCTTTGGTAGACGCCTATCTGGCGCGCCGTGCCCTCGACTACCTCGTGGGTTTCACACTCTCACCTGTCTTGTGGCGCAAGCTGCCGGGAGCCCGCTCTGCAGGCCGCGTGCAGTCCGTTGCCCTGCGCCTTGTTTGTCAGCGTGAAAACGAAATCGAAGACTTTGTCAGTCAGGAATACTGGTCGCTGCTGGCCAACCTGAAGACCCCATCTGCAGATCCGGTTCAGGCCCGCCTGACTGCGTTTGACGGCAAGAAACTTCAAAAGCTCAGCATTGGAAACGAGGCGGAAGCCACCAGCATCAAGACCATGCTGGAAGGCGCGAGCTTCCAGGTGATGAGCGTTGAATCCAAGCCGCAAAAGCGCAACCCGTTCCCGCCATTCACCACATCGACCCTTCAGCAGGAAGCTTCTCGTAAGTGCGGCTTTGCCGCTGCCCGCACCATGCAAGTGGCGCAGGGTCTTTATGAAGGGGTGAACATCGGCGGCGAGACTGCCGGTCTTATTACCTACATGCGTACAGACGGTGTGCAGATTGCGCAGGAAGCCATCCACAGCGCCCGCTCTGTGATCGGCAAGCAGTTTGGCGACAACTACGTCCCAGAAAAGCCTCGCTTCTACTCCACCAAGGCCAAGAACGCGCAGGAAGCACACGAAGCGATCCGCCCAACGGATCTGACGCGGCACCCGCGAGATATGGCCAAGTTCCTTGATCCAGATGCAGCACGTCTCTACGAGTTGATCTGGAAGCGCACCATCGCCAGTCAGATGGAAAGCGCAGTGCTTGAACGCACCACAGCAGACATTGAAGCCATCAATGGCTCAAAGACCGCGGCCTTGCGCGCCACAGGGTCCGTTGTGCGCTTTGACGGCTTCCTGACCCTCTATCAAGAGGGCCGCGATGACGAGGAAGACGAAGATTCACGCCGCCTTCCAGCCATGAACAAGGACGACGTCCTTGGCCGCACAGGCATTGAAGCCAATCAGCACTTCACTGAACCGCCACCACGCTATACGGAAGCGACATTGGTGAAGAAGATGGAAGAGCTCAGCATCGGTCGCCCTTCCACCTATGCAGCCACACTGCAAACCCTGCGTGATCGCGGCTACGTGGTTCAGGAAAAGAAGCGCCTGGTCCCACAGGATAAAGGTCGTCTGGTTACAGCGTTCCTGGAAGGCTTCTTTGAGCGTTATGTGGAGTATGACTTCACCGCGTCGCTGGAAGACCAGCTCGACAAGATTTCCGCAGGTGATTTGGATTGGAAAAAGGTCTTGCGCGACTTCTGGAACCCATTCCACGAAATCTGTGACCAGGTCATAAAGCGCTCCAACACGGAAGTGCTGGACGCCCTCAATGACATTCTGAGGGCCCACGTCTTCCCGGACAAGGAAGATGGTTCGGATCCACGCCAGTGTCCAAAGTGTGAGACCGGCCGCTTGTCCTTGAAAGTAAGCCGCTTTGGTGCCTTTGTTGGTTGCTCCAACTACAACAAGGACAAGAAGGACGGCAAGGTTCCTGATGAGGATCCGCCACACTGTGATTATACCCGCCAGCTGAACAACTCCGGTGACGGCGATGGGGACGCAGCTTCCGATGGCCCGAAGGTTCTGGGTGTTGATCCGGAAACCGGCCTTGAAGTCTCCTTGCGCGTTGGTCGCTTCGGACCTTATGTGCAGCTGGGTGAAGAGGCCAAGCCAAAGCGCTCCTCCCTGCCGCGTGGTTGGTCTGCTGCGGACCTGGATCTCGAAAAGGCGCTCCAGTTGCTCTCCCTCCCACGGGAAGTGGGCGAGCACCCTGAAGACGGCAAGATGATTACCGCAGGCCTTGGACGCTTCGGCCCATTCGTACAGCACGATGGCACCTATGCCAATCTGGATGGACCTGATGAGGTGTTCTCTGTTGGCATCAACCGCGCCGTTACACTTCTCGCCGAGAAGCGTGCCAAGGGTGGTGGTCGCCGCGCTGCAGCAAAACCGCTCAAGGAACTGGGTGATCACCCGGATGGCGGCGCAATTAATGTTTACTCCGGCCGGTATGGTCCCTATGTGAAATGGGAAAAGACCAACGCCACACTGCCGAAGGACACCAAGCCCGAGGACGTCACGCTTGAGCAGGCCATTGAACTGGTGAATGCCAAGGCAGGATCAAAAGGCAAAGGCAAGAAAGCCGCCGCAAAGAAAACCACCGCTAAAAAGGCCTCCGCTTCCAAGTCCGAAGGCGCTGCGAAGGGCGTACTGAAGGAGTTGGGCGCACACCCTGATGGGGGTGACATGAGCCTTCGTGACAGCGGCCGTCTCGGCATCCGCCTGAAGTGGGATAAAACTTTCATCTCCCTCGGCAAGGATGTGAAACCGGACGACATTACATTTGAACAGGCCGTCTCAATCGTAAACGCCAACAAGGCTTCCGGTTAAGGCGGTACACTCTGCCCGCAAAAAGGGCGCAAGCGCAGCGCTCTGCTGTACTGGAAGAAAAGAATTGAGCCGACACAAGCTCGCTGGAAAAAAGCACAAGGGACCGGCAGAAATGCCGTCCCGCGATGACATCCTTGCGTTCATCGCAGAAAACCCCGGCAAAGCCGGCAAGCGGGAAATCGCCCGCCACTTCGGCATTGTGGGTGCAGCTCGCATCCATTTGAAGAAACAGCTGAAGGAACTCGCTGAAGAAGGGTCGATCGAGAAGCGCAAGAAGCGTATGATCCGCCCCGGCGACCTCCCCTCCGTTTTGGTGGTGAACCTCAACACCCGGTCCCGTGATGGCGAGTTGCTGGGCACCCCGACGAACTGGGATCCCGAACATGGCAACCCGCCCAACATTCTGATCCTGCAGGAACAGCGTCGTGGCAAGTCCGGCCCTCAAGTTGGGGTGGGCGACCGTGCTCTTGTGCGTTTGAATGAACAGGATCCGGGGCCGCAAGCCTCGTATTGCGCCCGTGTAATCCGCAGGCTGCAGAAGCAGGAAAGCACCATACTGGGCATCCTGCGTATCGACCCGACAACCAAGGCGGTCCACCTGGAGCCAGTAGACCGGCGTGTCAAGGAAGTGGATATTGATCCACGGGACCTGAAAGAAGCAGAAGACGGCGATCTCGTTTCCGTTGCTGTTCACAAGGTCGGGCGCTACGGCATCGCTCGGGCCAGCGTTGAACACCGCATCGGCTCCATGAACTCCGAACACGCGGTCTCCGAAATCGCGCTTTACAGCCAGAACATTCCGAACGTGTTTCCGGATGAAGTTTTGGCAGAAGCCGAGAGCGCCAAGCCGGTCAAGCAACAAAACCGGGAAGACTGGCGCGACATTCCGCTGATCACGATCGACCCGGCGGACGCGAAGGACCACGATGACGCGGTATTCGCACAGGCTGATGATGATCCGGAAAACGAAGGTGGCGTTGTGGTTTACGTCGCTATTGCCGACGTGGCCGCGTATGTAACACCAGGCTCCGACATGGACCGCGAAGCGCAAAAGCGCGGCAACTCGGTCTATTTCCCGGACCGGGTCATCCCTATGCTGCCGGAGCGCATCTCAAACAACCTGTGCTCCCTTCGCGAGAAGGAAGAACGCCCTGCCATGGCGACGCGCATGGTGTTTGATGCTGAGGGCCAAAAGATCTCGCACACCTTCCACCGTGTGATCATGCGCTCTGCGGCCAAGCTCTCCTACCAGCAGGCACAAAAAGCCATTGAAGGCATAACTGACGACAAGACAGAGGTCTTGCTGGAAGATGTGCTGAAACCTCTTTGGCAGGCCTACGCGGTTCTCAAGAAAGGCCGCGACAAGCGTGCCCCACTCGAGCTTGACTTGCCTGAACGCAAGATTCTTCTAAAAGAAGATGGCACAGTGGACCGCGTGGTGGTGCCAGAGCGCCTTGACGCCCACAAACTGATTGAAGAGTTCATGATTCAGGCCAACGTGGCCGCGGCAGAAACACTGGAATCCAAGAATTCTGCACTGCTCTACCGCATCCATGACGCGTCTACGCCGGAAAAGCTTGAAAACCTGCGCGACTTCCTGTCGACCATGAACATCAAGCTGCCCCATCAGGGTGGTTTGCGCGCCTCCGTGTTCAACAACATCTTGGACCGCGTAAAAGACACGCCAAACTCGCCTTTGGTGAACGAAGTTGTGCTGCGCTCTCAGGCGCAGGCCGAGTATCACCCGCAAAACATTGGTCACTTTGGCCTTAACCTGCGACGTTATGCCCACTTCACTTCCCCAATCCGCCGCTACGCCGACCTGATTGTCCACAGGGCGTTGATTGCCTCGCTAAACCTCGGCAAGGACGGTTTACCTAGCGGATTTGAGGAAAAACTCGAGGTGATCGCAGGGGAAATTTCCGCAGCAGAAAGAAGGGCAATGCTGGCGGAAAGGGAAACCATTGACCGCTTGATCGCCCTCTGGTTGGCAGACCAGGTCGGTGCCAAGTTCACCGGAAGAATCGCTGGCGTCACCAAATCGGGACTTTTTATACGCTTGCAAGATAGCGGCGCAGATGGTTTTGTACCTGCTTCTACTATTGGGAATGATTACTACGCCTATGAAGAAGCGGCCCATGCACTGATTGGCAGAGCCACCCGTGAAACCTTCCAACTGGGAGATACGGTTGAAGTTCGCTTGGCAGAAGCAGCTCCATTCGCAGGCGCCTTGCGGTTCGAGATTTTGAGCCCAGGTAAGATTTCCTCAGACATGGGTCGACGCAAGCCGACCACAAAAAAGAAGAACTGGTCGCAGCGAACAGGCAAGCCAGCGGGATTGAGAAAGTCGAAGTCTCGAAAGAAACGGTGAAACACGAATGAGTTTGCAGGAAAGCATCAGCCCTCCCCCAAAACGTGACGTGGCTTCCGCTATGGCCAAGGGAGGGCTGCTGAAGTGCCCCTCCTGCGGCAACGGCAAGATGTTTGAAAGCTTCTTGAAGGTCAAACAAAGCTGCGATGCGTGTGGCGAAGAACTACACCACCACCGCGCCGACGACGCCCCTCCGTACTTTACCATCTTCATTGTCGGTCACATCGTTGTGGCTCTGTGCCTTGCAGTGGAGATGGCCTTCTTTCCTCCCCTATGGCTTCATATGGCCTTGTGGCTGCCCCTGACGGTGGTTATGTCGCTCGCCATGCTGCCGCCCATAAAAGGCAGTCTTGTGGGCCTGCAATGGGCGCTACGCATGCACGGCTTTGATCTAAAGTCAGAGGATGAGGAGGAAACCGGTGACAACACCTTTCACTCCGTCAGTCAGGCCTAGCGCACCATGAGCCAGGAAATACTCGACCGCCTTCAACGCGTTGATCGCATTCTTGATGGAGAGCCGCTGGTACCAAAAGATGCGGCAACGCTTCTTATTCTGGAGCGCAAGGCTGACGGTGACCCTCATGTTCTCATGGGCAGGCGCCACATGCGCCACAAATTCATGCCCGGAATGTTTGTGTTTCCAGGTGGGCGCGTCGATCCGGAAGACGTCGGCGTCCGTTTTGCCGCGGACTATGATCCCACTGTGCAGTCAAAGCTTACCAGGGATCTGAAGGGCGAAGAAGAAGAGGACTACACTCGCGCCTTCGCCATTGCCGCTGTGCGCGAAACCTATGAAGAAGCAGGCCTGTTCATCGGTCGTCTGGACCACAACGATACAGAACCCTGCGGCCATGGTTTTGAAGCCTTTGACAGCCGGTTCGTGATGCCAGACCTGAGCCCGATGCGCTTCATTGCACGCGCCATCACGCCTCCTGGACGTCCACGGCGTTACGACACACGCTTTCTCGCTGTCTGGGCAGATCAGATCGCCGACAGGCTCCCAGAAGGAACAGGGCCATCGGGCGAGCTGGAAGAGCTTCAATGGCTTTCTTTGGAGGAGAGCAAGCAGTTGGAGCTACCGCCAATAACTTTGGCCGTTATTGAAGAGCTTCAGAACCGCCTCGCGGAAGATCCGAAGCTGGAGCCAGATTATCCGGTTCCTTATTACTACTGGACACCTGAAGGGTTTGTTCGAGAAGAACTCTAGAAACACGCGTGTACTGGTAGTATTTGCAAAACACTGTGTTGATGCGTCGCAGCCTCTGCGGCGCTTTTTTTTTGCGCCTCATCCCTATTCCGTATTGTGCTCACCGACACACATGGGCTAAATCCTGAACGAACGTTCAAATGTTTGAGTAACTTTGAACCCAAAAAGAACTTAAGCCTCACCCCATTACTGAACAGGCAAACTGCTATGCACTCCCCCACCGCACGCGGCGGCGTTCTGTTTGACCCAAGACAACGACGCGGCATCGTTGCCGCCATCGGCGCGATCACCGCCGTCGGTCTTGCACTCTCCGCCAGCCTGCCCCTTCTTGCCCTCACACTAAGTGAACGCGGCATTTCAGAGGGCATGATCGGCCTGAACACCGCCTTCGCTGGTGTGGCTGCCATTGCGGCCACACCGCTCTGTACACCCATCGCCCGCCGCTTTGGAACGCCACTCGCCTTGCTGGGTGCCGTGGTTGTCTCCGGCCTCGCCCTTCCGCTGTTCTTCTTTGCGCAAGAACTGTGGATGTGGTTCCCATTACGTATTTTGTTTCACGGCGCAGTCTGCGTGGCCTTCGTGCTCTCTGAGTTCTGGATCAATGCCCTTGCTCCCAGCGAACGCCGTGGCTTGATCATGGGAATCTATGCAACGGTGCTGTCAGCGGGCTTTGCAACGGGACCCATCATCTTGGCTACAGTGGGCACAACAGGACCAGCACCGTTTTTCGTGTCCGCCGTATTGATCCTTTTGGCTGCCTTCCCGATCATGTATGGCTTCAGAGCCAGACCAGACCTTGAAGAGAAGGCCACAACCAAGTTTCTCTCTTTCCTGCTGGTTGCCCCCATCGCAACCCTTGCCGGATTCTTCTTCGGAGCAATTGAGTCGAGCGCGCTTTCTCTGCTGCCGCTTTACGGCATCGGCATTGGATATGTTACCGCAACAGCCGCGCTTCTTGTCACAGCCATGACGGCCGGAAATCTGCTTTTGCAGATACCAATCGGCATGTTGGCGGACAAACTCGATCGGCGCATGATACTCTTGGTCTGTGCCATCCTGGGCAGCGGTGGCGCGGCCCTGATGATTCCCGCATCAAGTTCCCCTTACCTCTTGTTTCCACTGATGTTTTTTTGGGGAGGAATTATCGCAGGTCTCTACACCATTGGGTTGACTCACCTTGGCGCTCGGTTTTCAGGGGCCAATCTGGCCTCTGCAAATGCGGCCTTCGTGATGATGTATTCCCTTGGAATGCTTGTAGGACCAGCCACAACCGGGTACGCCATGAAGGCCTTTGATAGCAATGGCTTGCCTATCGTGTTCGCAACTCTCTTGGGAGCGTACGTTTTAGTTTGCCTCATAAGGACAATTTGTTTACGGCTCTCTTAACAACAGATCTTGACTTTAAGCCGCTAATCAGTAGTGTGCGCGCTGAATTTCCTCTGTTTCGCTCGCACACGCGCCCGACGGAAATGATCCGCAAGCGGGCATGACGAGCATGACAAAAACAATCCGGCCATGACCAGGCCGACAACCCATAGGACCCTTAGCCATGGCCAAGGCAACCACAATCAAAATCAAGCTGCTGTCTACTGCTGACACTGGCTTCTTCTACGTGACCAAGAAAAACTCCCGCACCATGACCGAAAAGATGGTCAAGCGTAAGTACGACCCGGTCGTTAAGAAGCACGTTGAATTCAAGGAAGCAAAGATCAAGTAAGGTCTTTTCTCTTCGACATGATCAAGGGTGCCCTCTGGGCGCCCTTTTTTGTTTGCGAAGACCGTTTCCGGACCGGAGCCAGACCCGGATCCCGCTTTGGTTAATGGAGTTCACTTATTCAAGAGCGGTCTTCGGACACATCTCAAACCGCCTCAGCGCAATACTACTCCAGCTAAACGCGAAGGCCCCCTGCACAATCTAGAGAAGCCAAATACGCACAAAAGGTTGCGCACTTCCCGGCTAATAGCTCAGGGTGAGAAAAAAGGTATCCCCACACGCACTGCGTGCGTTATATCACTGACATATAAGGGGTATAGATGAATAAATTAGGAAGTGGAGTGGTGGTCGGCGCGAAGCGGATGACATGAGGAGGCCACTCTGAACCCGTTTCTGCGCCGACCAACCCCACGGACCCAGGAGATGCGGCGGACCTGAGCGCTCCGTAGGGTGTTTAAATTGTCCAAGTCCAGTCTCGGCAATCCTGCGCAAATGCGCGTCACCTTGTGTTAAATCTGGACATGCCCTGCAATTATCGTTTGCAATCAACGATACCATCGCAACATTTACGACTTTAGTAAAGCTTTAAGGTAAATGCGCTCCTGAAAAGCGAGGGGATTCTAGTTCTATGCACAACAAATAAACTCTAATTTCAATGAAGACTACGGAAACAAGGTGAGAACCACACCTTTTTATTAGAGGCAGTGGTTATCTTGTGGATCAATCAGGTTCAGCTGCACCTGATTCCGCCCACCATTTTTGGCGGAATACAACCCCTGATCGGCCCTCTTGACCAAGCTTGCAGTGGTCTCGTCTGTGGACTGAAGCGTTGCTACACCAATACTTGCGGTAATGGGTATCTTCTCGGTTTTGCCTACAACAGAGAACGGCATAGCCGCGATTTCGGCGCGCAAGCGCTCTGCAACAGTCAGCGCAACTTTCTGATCAGTTTCCGGTGTAACAATAACGAATTCCTCACCGCCGTAGCGGCAAACCAGATCAAGACCACGCACGTTCCGACGAAGCCGATGCGCGAACTCCACAAGCACCTCATCCCCCACATCATGTCCATACTTGTCGTTGATCGACTTGAAGTGATCAACGTCCAGCAAAAGCAGCGAGAGAAACTTGCCCTCCTTGATCGCGCGGGCGATGTGGGCACCAGCGTGATGCTCGAAGTAGCGGCGGTTATAGAGCCCTGTGAGCGCGTCCGTCACGGCCATCTCCACCGTTTCCTGCATGGCGCGCAAAAGCGCGTCGCTGGTCCGTTTCTGGCGCACCTGTGTCGTACACCTCAAAATAAATTCCGATGGGTCAATGGGCTGCTCAACGAAGTCATTGACGCCAATATCCATTGCCTTGATCAGGCGCCGCTTGTCGCGCTGACTGGACAAGAAGATTATCGGGATCATCCGGGTGTGCTCATTGGACCGTAGCTGCGCGCATAGCCGCAATGGATCGGTGGCATCTATATTGCCATTGATCAGCACCAAATCGGGATCATCTTCCACGCAGCGGTAAACAGCCCTGCCCGGCCGCCCTTCAGAAATCACGGTAAAATGCCCGGCAAGATACCCTTCAATTTGCTTGACTGAGGCCGGATCACTGTCCACCAGAAAAACCGAGGCATCGGTCACTGGCTCCTGAAGTTCCGGCTCGCTCATTTGCAGGTTCAGATCCTGCCCCGTGCGTGCGCGCATGCGCAGCTCATCCATGGCCCTTTTCATGCGGATCAGATTACGCACCCGGATCACCAGTTCCACGTCATCGACAGGCTTGGATATGAAATCATCGGCGCCAGCCTCATAGCCCCTCAGTCGATCGCTCTGATGCTTGAGTGCGGTAATCAGGACAACGGGAATATGGGCTGTGCGGGGAGATTGCTTGATGCGCCGACAGACTTCAAAGCCGTCAATGTCTGGCATCATCACATCAAGTAGCACCACATCGAATGCGTTGGATTCCATGGCTTCCAGCGCTTCACTGCCATTGGAGGCTGTGGTCACCTCAAAATAGTCTGCGGCGAGCCGAGCTGCGAGCAGGCGAAGATTGGCTTCAATGTCGTCTACAACCAATATTCGACCTGTCATCTGCTATCCTACTCCAGTTACGCGGCCTCCCCGAGAAAGGAGCGGACCGTTTCCAAGAAACTTCCTACCGAAATCGGCTTGGATATATAGGCCTCACACCCGCCTTGACGGATGCGTTCCTCATCGCCTTTCATGGCGAACGCCGTCACGGCCACAACGGGAATGGACTTCAGCGCATCGTCCTCCTTGATCCATTTGGTCACCTCCAGCCCGGAGACTTCCGGCAACTGAATGTCCATCAAGATCAGGTCTGGCACATGTTGACGCGCAAGCTCCAAGGCCTCCATGCCGTTACGTGACCTTAAGGTAGAATAGCCATGCGCCTCTAAGAGATCATTAAAGAGCTTCATGTTGAGCTCATTGTCTTCAACAATCAGCACTGTCTTCTGCATTTCCATTCGAATCCCGCAGGTTTTTTGAACGATCGACGCTTATAACCGAATGATCATTCAAACGAAATGATAGCCTTGCTCAGCATCTCGCACTAGGGTTTTGACAATAAGTTAAGGAAGAATCGTTTCGGAAAGGCAAACAAGCGATGAAAGGAACGAAATCCGGCCCCATGACGCAGGAAGCCGCGGAAGAAATCGCCACAAGCGCACTGTCTTACCTCGCCCAGAACCCGGAATACCTCGGTCGCTTCCTGTCTCTGGCAGGTATTGGCCCCTCAGAGATTCGCGAGGCAGCCCAAGAACCCGGCTTTCTGGCCGGTGTTTTGGAGTTCTACATGCAAGACGAGCAGCTGCTGCTGGCTTTCACCGAGACTCAAGGCCACCGGCCGACAATGCTGGCCGCCGCCCACCTGACACTGGCGGGAGGGGTGGACTACTTTGCCGGAACCTGATCGCCCCTCGCCGCAGTTCATGAAGGAAATTGAAGGCCTGGAGCTTACATCACGTCCGCTGATCATCTGTGATGCGGACGAGGTTCTGCTGCACTTCATTCGGCACATGCACGCCCTGGGCCAGGAACAGGGCATCGCCCTTAGAGAACCCATTTATCGCCTCCACAACAATCTGGTGGAAACAAAAACGGGTCGCCTTCTCTCAAAGACCGAATGCGACCGCTTCATTTCGCAGTTCTTTGAGACAGTGGTCCACCGTCAGGATGCGGTTGATCATGCAGCGCTCCAGCTGGCCGCCCTGCGTGAGCATGTAGACATCATCATTCTGACCAACCTTCCGGGAACTGCGAACCGGGAGGCACGCATCAAGCTGCTGGCAGAGCTTGGCATGGACTACCCGCTGATTACCAACTCAGGCCCCAAAGGCGGCGCAGTTGCCGAACTGGGAAAAGGCCGGGGCTCTAACCCGGTGGTCTTCATTGATGACAGCCCTCAAAACCTGATTTCGGCCAGAACAACAGCGCCCCGTGTGCAGCTGGTCCACTTCGTTGCCGATCCTGTGTTCTTTGAGGGCGCACCTCAGATCGATGGCGTCGCTTTTCGCTCCTGCTGCTGGATAGAAACCGGGGCATACTTGAAGGAAGTGTTTGGTTTGGCGTAGAAGACGAGGACATAATAGGAACAAATCCAATCACTGGTCTTGCTTATGTCCATTCCTGCGACCCAACCAAAGGCACTGTGCCGCGATTGCGGTAACCGCTTTGCCTCCACTCGGAACCGCTGCCCTTCTTGCGGCAGCCCTCGCATGGTCGCACATCCAGAGCTGGACCAACTCTCCATCGCCCATATTGACTGCGACGCGTTCTATGCCGCCATCGAAAAACGCGACAACCCGGACCTGATTGACAAACCAGTCATTGTTGGCGGCGGGCGGCGGGGCGTGGTCGCGACCTGCTGCTATGTCGCCCGAATGTATGGCGTGCGCTCTGCCATGCCCATGTTCAAAGCGCTCGACGCCTGTCCGGATGCAGTTGTCATTCGCCCGCGTATGGACGTCTATGTGAGTGTGGGCCGCCAGATCCGAGAGGCCATGCAGCAGCTCACCCCTCTTGTGGAACCGCTGTCCATTGACGAGGCCTTTCTGGACCTATCCGGAACCGAAAAGCTCCACCACGGCACACCAGCGGAAATCTTGGTGCAGTTCGTCAAACGCATCGAACAGGAAATCGGCGTTTCGCTGTCTGTGGGGCTGGCCGCAAACAAGTTCCTCGCCAAGATTGCTTCAGATCTCGACAAACCACGCGGCTTTTCTGTCATCGGTGCCGCTGAGCGCAAAAGTTTCCTTGAAGACAAATCCACCAGCATCATCTGGGGCGTTGGAAAGGTGCTGCAAAAGAAGCTTGCAGCCGATGGCATCACAACGGTCGGCCAGCTCCAGCGCAAAGACCCCACGGACCTCGCCAAAGCCTATGGCGTCATGGGCCTGCGACTGGCGAAGCTATGCCAAGGTGAAGATGATCGCCACGTTTCCAACGAGCGCGAAACCAAAAGCATCTCCAACGAAACAACGTTCAATATCGATATCGCCGACCCCAGGGAACTCTCAGACATTCTCTGGGAACTGAGCGAGAAGGTGTCGTTCCGCGCTAAAAACGCAGGCTTTGCAGGGCGAAGCGTAATGCTGAAACTGAAGTCCAATGACTTCAAATCCATCACACGCTCACGGCAGCTGCATGACCCGACACAGCTGGCGGACCGTATTTTCCGAACAGCGAATGCGCTGTTGCAGCCGGAAGCAGATGGAATAAAGCGCTACCGCCTTATCGGCGTAGGTTTGGCTGACCTGTGTGATCCAGCCCTTGCAGACCCGGAAGATCTTGTCGATGAACAGGCAGGCAAGCGCGCCAAGGCTGAAAAGGCCATCGATGCGCTGAGAAACAAGTTCGGTAAGGAAAGCGTCGGTTTGGGCCGCGCTCTGGGCAAAGACCCGACTTCAACGGCCAAGGAGCGCTAAGCCCCTTGGTTTGCCGCAGGCAGGAACCCGCCGACCAAATAGATTCACAAGAAACAATTCAGCCAGAACCTCCGTTCAAACGCCGGTTATTGGCACTTGTCCTCGTTCAGGACCGTCAGATTTGCAAGGGTTCCAGAGACGATGAAGGTGCCATAATCCAGCTTCAACTCACGTGCAATTCCGCGGCTGTCCATGAGAAACTGCAGCTCGTAATCCGGCGTCTGCTCACTAACACCTTCTGGCATGTCCAGGTTGAAATAGGCGGAAGAAATGCGCCACAGTTGTTCTGCGGGCTCCGCTACAGGCACTTTCGATTCATAAGAAATGACCTTCAGATTTCTTGTTACGGGCGTCATCACGGTGCTGGTTTCAAACAGTGTGCTTCCTGCCTCGCTGCCATCAAAGACCTTGGCCGACAGGAAGCGCTCGCCCCGCTGCGCCGCGTCTATGACCGCAGACAGGTGTTCAGTTGGAAACATGACATCTTTGGAAAATTCCAAGGACTGACCGGATGGCTGCTTCAGCCGGACTGAAGTGCCTTGAGCCTCTCGGGTTGCCGTGCCGCGCACCTCCTCCGCCAAGGAGCTGTCGACAAAAGACCGTGTGAGAAAGCGCAGGCTCTCGCCGCCAGCCGTCTCAAACGACGAAATTCGCAAGTCGGTCACCTGCGACATTCCCATGTCAGAGGTCATGATCATCATGAAACGCACAGTGATTGCATGACCCTCGCACGTGTTCCCAGTGAACTCGTAGACCATGCGCCCACTGATCTCCGAGATGCCGGAGCCTTCCTCGGCATCCACGAGCTCCATATCGTAAATGGCCAGATGCGGTTGCAGGTCTGCGCTGTTGGCACCGCTACTGCCCAAGGCAAGCCAAGCCGCGGCCAATCCCCACCTCATGAGCCGAGAAGCTACTGTTCCTGTAGACATACAACCTCCAGATGACACATGAGTTTGCGGAAGTGCTCGGGTTTCTTGGCTACCCTGTGTCCCGCAGCGGCATTTTCTGCATAAAGAACGCGCAAATGCAAATCCCAAAACCAATAGAACGGGCAGTTTTTCGTAAAGTGCATGAAAATTATACAGCCAATATGAATAGTAAGTTCCTGTCTTGCGCGCCCCACGATTCTTCGGCAATCTGCAAAACACTTTAAGCGCAAGTGCTTATAGTGTGCACTGAGGGTTATCGATGACTGCTGATATTGAAGCAAATTTGTCCGCTCTAGGCATCACCCTGCCAGAAGCTGCCGCTCCAGCTGCCAACTATGTTCCATTCGTGAAGACCGGCAACCAGCTGTTCATCTCCGGTCAAATCCCAATCAAGGACGGAAAGATCAGTTTTCAAGGCAAAGTCGGCGCTGATCTGACCACCGAGGATGGCGCAGAAGCGGCCAAGATTTGTGCCATCAACCTGCTCGCGCAAGCCAAGGCAGCCGCAGGTGACCTCTCCAAGGTCAGACTGGTCAAACTTGTCGGCTTCGTAAATTCGACACCGGACTTCGCAGAACAACCCGTCGTGATCAACGGCGCTTCTGATTTGATGGTCGCGGTTTTGGGAGAAGCGGGCAAGCATGCTCGATCAGCGGTCAGCGCAGGCGCGCTGCCCTTTGGCGTCGCGGTCGAAGTTGAAGCCATTTTCGAACTGCTGTGAGCGTCATCTGGTTATTGGAACCAGCTGGCACACTTATCCGACAGAACTGATGACAGTGGCGGACCAAGGTTCGCCCGTGATCTCCGGAATGCGTGTATGAAAGATCTTTCGTGGCTCACAGAGCGCCCAATTGCGCATCGCGGCTACCACAACGACGAGAACGGCGTTATCGAAAACACGCCAACCGCCGTTTCCAAAGCGCTGGAGCGAAACTTCGCCATTGAGGTCGACCTGCAAGAGACCGCTGATCACAAGGCACTCATCTTTCATGATCATACACTGAACCGAGTTACCCATGCCAAAGGCGAAGTTGCTCACCGCACGCTTGACGAGCTTATGAAGGTCAAGCTGAAACGGACCCGTGACCCGATGTGGTCACTGCAACAGCTCCTTGAAGAAGTCAAAGGCGATGTCCCGCTGATCATTGAGGTGAAGTCGCTGTTCAGGAATGGTGGTCAACGCGAATTTCTCTACGAGATTGTGGAGGCCCTGCGCCACTACAACGGGCCCTTTGCCCTTAAATCCTTTGACCCCAAAATGCTGCGGGCTCTTAAAGACATGGCCCCTCACATTCCAAGGGGGGCTCTGTCCTGCTCGTTTCTTGAAAAGCCACAGCGGGATTTTTACAATCCCGTGCAGCGGTTCATTATCCGCTACATGCTGCATATGCTTGGGACCAAGCCAGACTTCATTTCATACTGCATTCGCGACCTACCAGCCGTCGGCCCAAGCTTTCTGAAACGCACAAGAGACGTTCCGGTAATGGCTTGGACAGTCAAAACCCCGGCGGATCGCGAGAAAGCCCAAATTTTTGCCGACCAGATTGTGTTTGAAGGCTTCGACCCAGATCTGCCAATCATGTAATTGTTAGCCTTGGCCTCTTTGACGCGTGCGTTAGAAACACTAGCTTAGCCAGTGTCAACGCGCATCCCCGCGCAGATGAACCGAGCAACAGGAGATCAGAGGCGTATGCCCGACGAAAACGCACCAACCCTGCGCGCGATCTCGTCACTAAGAGAGATCGAACGTGCTCAGTGGGATCACTTGGCAAACCCGGGTGTAACGAGAACTCCAACCGAGTTTGAATCATCCTCTGAACTTCTTGAATCAGTCTCCGAAGAAAACCGCTATAACCCATTCTTATCCTGGGACTTTTTACAGGCACTAGAAGAGAGCGGCTGCGCATCCGTAGATACTGGCTGGATGCCGCACCACCTGATATTAGAGCAGCAAGGCGAACTTCTTGCCGCAGTCCCCGCCTACCTCAAAAACCACAGTCAGGGCGAATATGTCTTTGACCACGCCTGGGCCGATGCCATTCATCGGGCGGGCGGGCGTTACTATCCAAAGATTCAATGCAGTGTTCCATTTACGCCGGTTACAGCACGCAAACTGCTTGTCGCACCCGAGGTGGACCAAGCCACCGCACGCCAAGCCCTAGTCTCGGGACTTGTTCACCTCGCAGACCGCTACAACGCTTCTTCCGTGCATTTAACCTTCATGCAGAAGCCGGAATGGGATGCACTTGGCGAACTGGAGTTCCTGCAACGTACCGACCAGCAGTTCCATTGGAACAACAACGAGTACCGCTCGTTCGAGGAGTTTCTTGAAACTTTGGCTTCCCGAAAGCGCAAAGCGCTGCGCAAGGAGCGCAGAGAAGCGCTGGCACACGATATCGAGATCGAATGGATCACCGGTTCGGACATCAAAGAACACCACTGGGACGCCTTCTATGCCTTTTACATGGACACTGGGGCGCGCAAGTGGGGAACACCTTATCTGAACCGCACGTTCTTCTCGCTTCTGGGCGAACGTCAGCCGGAAGATGTCTTGTTGATCATGGCAAAGCGCAATGGCCGCTACATCGCAGGCGCACTCAACATGATCGGCTCCGATACGCTGTATGGCCGCAATTGGGGGTGCATCGAGCATCACCCCTTCTTGCACTTCGAGGTGTGCTACTACCAGGCCATCGACTTTGCCATTCATCGAGGCCTCAAGCGCGTCGAAGCAGGCGCCCAGGGAAGCCACAAGCTGGCACGCGGCTACATGCCCAACACGACCTATTCCGCCCACTGGATTGCACACCCTTCCTTAAGAAACGCGGTAGCAAACTATCTGGAGCACGAACGAGTCGCAGTGGAAGAAGATCAGGCCTACCTGAAAGAGCGCGGCCCTTTCAAAAAACATCAGGACAATTCAACTTGAAGAACGCCCTCTAAGAGTCTGCTCTGACTCACAAAAAGGGCGAAGTTGAATCATTTTCTGAAGAACCCGCGTTTCTTGAATCATTTTCTCAACAAGCCGATTGAATCACATTATGAATGAGTTCAGCACCTATTGAACGCCGCAGCGTAACCCCAAAAAGATAATAGGTAATTTCAACTAGAGCCCGAGGGATGTCACCATGACTGCCTATGACGACCAGAACGTCTTTGCGAAAATTTTGCGCGGGGAAATGCCCTGCGAAAAGGTATACGAGGACGACAACACACTCGTAATCATGGACATCATGCCACGAGGTGACGGCCATATTCTGGTGCTGCCAAAGGCCCCTTCTCGCAACATTCTGGACATCGACAGTGACAGCCTCACATCCTTGATGGCAACTGTTCAGAAAATGGCTCTGGCTGTTATGAAGGCCTTCTCCGCTAACGGCACCACAGTTCAGCAGTTTTCAGAAAGCGCGGGCGGTCAGGTCGTGTTCCACACCCACGTGCATGTAATCCCTCGCTTTGACGGGGTCGCCTTGCGTCCGCACACTGGCGACATGGCTGACCCTGCGATACTGAAAGAGCACGCAGACAAGATCCGCGCAGTGCTGTAGGAAGCTGCAGGCACAAAAACGCAGGCCCCACCTTGGCAGACCGGTGGGGCTTTGCGGTCACGCTTTGGCAAGCACCTTGTCGAACCGGCTATCCATGCAGACACTAACATCAGTCGTGATGAAAGCCCCATCCTTGAACAGGGCGAAGATGGTAGCCGGACAGGCCGCAGCCTGCGCCTGCTCCAAACGCTCAAACTTTACGATCTTGAGCGGTAGCCCCCTCTTTTCAGCGGTCTCGCGCAAAGAGTGGTTCACGTACAGCTCCGTAAAGGGGCAGCGCGCGCTGTAGTAGGCCACCAGTCCCTTTTCCTCAGGGCCCTTCCCCGTAAGCGCAGCTGGCAAGAAGTTGGGCTCAACGGCGTTCTCAGAGAGCTTCAATGCAAGCAACTCAAAGCCCCAAGGCGAACTTGCTGCCACCTCGAAGCCCTGGCGCTTGAACCACTTTCCCTCGCCCATGAAGTGAAACTTCTTTTTCCCAACAATGGTAACAAGTCCATCGCGGCCCTGATCCCGCGCAGTCTTCAGAGCAACGTCAAGCAGCGCCTTGCCGTGACCCTGCCCCTTGAACTTGCCTGAAACCCAAAAGCAGTTGATCAGCAGATAGTTCGGCGCGGAAATCGGTGCCCATCCATGTTCGGCTGGCCCAAACTCAATGAACACCTTGCCGCGCTCATCCAGCTTCACGAACTCATAGCCATGAGCGAATTGTTCCGTGAGCCACGCCTTCTTGGCCTGATAGCCTGCCGCGCACTTGCTATCTGAAATCGCGCAGCAAATATGCTCGTCCGCGATATTCTCCGGACTGAGATGAATGTATGCCATCACCTGCTCCCAACCTATGGAACTGTGCCTGATAGCAACAAACTAGCACCCTCGCCCGGTCCTTCGCAGGACAGAAGTCAAAACCCCCGAGAATTAGGAGACTAAATTAAAGGCCTAGAACGCAAAAGCTCGAAAGCTCATACGACGACCAGCCAACCGCTGATCAGCACAAGCTCCGCAGTGGCAACACCTGCCAGCAAATGATCCCGGCACAACTTGAAAGTCGCAAACCCCCAGGCCGTTGCGACCAAGCGAAGCCAAACCGGCGTTTCTGCAAGCGGCCCTTCAGGAAACAGGATCAGTCGCGCGATGATGGCAGCAATGAGCGCTGTAGCGACAGCGCGCACCCAAACCAGAATTTCGCTTTCTTCATCAATGCGCCCGGCAGCATAGACCCCAATCCAGCGCCAGATGTCTGTGGCAATCCATCCTGCAAAGAAAATCATCAGGTACGGCCACCACCACGTCTGCATCATGTCGCCTGTCATCAGATCCACCCCTTCCGCCGAGCGGTAAACAGCCCATAGGCCAACGTGCCTCCGACAAAGCCGGAAAGCAGAAGGTCAAATCCAGGAAACCAGAGATAAAAAACAGGCCCGAGGATCAAACCGAAGATCATGGCCATATGGTCTGAGGGAACCCTTGCCGCGCCCCACATGGAAATCAGGAAGTAGATTGGTGTCAACATGACCAGCGCCCCGGCCACGATGTCCGGTACCTGAGGCACAAGCAAATAGGCGATGGCGGTCACGATCGCCACAGACGAGTTCACAAAACTCACAAAACCCGCAAAAAACGGCAACCTCGCATGCCGTGGCATGTCTGGCAGTGTGCGCATTGCAAAAACCCAAGCGGTGACTGCCACGAAGTGCGACATGATCAACAGCAGCCAATTGGGGGTTCGCTTGCCATCTCGCAGTACCGGCATCAGGGCCACCGTCATGGGCATCAACCGGATGGACGACAAGGCAACCGCAATAGCAGCCGTTACAAGCCCGACGCCGGTCGACAACGCGCCGGTTAAAACCACGATACTTGGCAGAGCCCAAATAAAAATCGTCATCAACATGACTTGAAGCAAAGACAGATCCGCTTCTCGAGCCAAGCTTGCGAAACCGACAAATCCACCCATCAAGATGACTGTCGGAAGAGAAAGCGCTTTGCGCATGCCCAGAAAATACCAGGACAAAGTACTGCGAGTTTCCATGACTGAAACGGGATTGACCTCACTGGACTGGAGAACCATTCAGAACAGCTCGCAGATCTGAGAAACACTTCCCAAATGGCCAAAAAAGCACCCACTCTGGGTTTAGCCCTTACCAAACCTGCGACAATATATCATCCGTAATACTCCCTTATTATTTAAGAGGCAAAGGAAATTGCTGCGCAGTAAGCATCATTTCAAAAAATACAAAAGGGCCGGACTTCAAAAAGAAATCCGGCCCTTCATAATTTAGGTAGCTGTAACTAAAGCGTTATTCGGCGAGCGGAACCTTTGGCACGCTGGAACCACCCTTGGAGGACGTGGACTTGGCCGCTTTCTTGCGCTTTGGCTTCGCCGCTTTCGGAGCTGCCTTGGCCGGGGCCGCAGGCTTGTCCTCCACACTCTCAAGTAGCAACCCTTCAAGATCCTCGGAGACAGATACTTTCACAGTCCCGCCCCTCTTGAGCTTGCCGAACAGCACTTCGTCCGCCAACGGTTTCTTGATGTGCTCCTGAATAACACGGCCCAGAGGACGCGCACCCATCTGCTGGTCGTAGCCTTTTTCAGCAAGCCAGGCGACAGCCTCTGGCGTCAGTTCGAACGTCACGTTGCGCTCTGCAAGCTGCGCCTCCAACTGCATGACGAACTTCTCGACCACCTTGTGAATGACGGTGTCATCCAGATTGGAGAACGGAATGATCGCATCAAGACGGTTGCGGAACTCCGGCGTAAACATCCGGTTGATCGCTTCAGTGTCATCACCTTCACGCTTGACCTGGCTGAAACCGATCGGCGGCTTGGCAAGATCCGCAGCACCAGCGTTAGTGGTCATGATCAGGATGACGTTCCTGAAGTCGACCTGCTTGCCGTTGTGATCCGTCAGCTTGCCGTGGTCCATTACCTGCAAAAGGATATTGTAAAGGTCCTGATGCGCTTTTTCGATTTCATCGAGCAACAAGACGCAATGCGGGTGCTGGTCAACGCCATCTGTGAGCAAGCCACCTTGATCAAAGCCAACATACCCTGGAGGCGCACCGATCAAACGGGAGACGGTGTGACGCTCCATATATTCGGACATATCGAAACGCAGCAGCTCGACACCCAGTGTGGATGCCAATTGGCGCGCAACCTCCGTCTTACCCACACCGGTTGGACCGGAGAACAAATAAGACCCGATTGGCTTATCCGGCTCACGCAAACCCGCTCGGGCCAACTTGATGGAGGCCGCCAGCGCTTCGATGGCCTTGTCTTGACCGTAAACAACGCGCTTCAAGCTGTCGTTGAGGTTGGACAGAACCTCCGCATCGTCCTTGGAAACAGACTTCGGCGGGATCCGAGCCATTGTTGCGATGGTTGCCTCAATCTCCTTCAGGCCAATGGTCTTGCGACGCTTGGACTCTGGAATAAGCATTTGAGAGGCACCGGACTCGTCAATCACGTCGATGGCTTTATCCGGCAGCTTTCGGTCGTTCAGGTAGCGTGCAGAAAGCTCCACAGCCCCCTTAAGCGCATCATTTGTGAACCGCACATTATGGAAGTCCTCAAAATAAGGCTTCAGGCCCTTCAGGATCTCGATTGCATCCGGGATGGATGGCTCGTTTACATCCACCTTCTGGAACCGGCGCACCAATGCCCGATCCTTCTCGAAGAACTGGCGGTACTCTTTATAGGTGGTCGAGCCGATACAACGGATCGCGCCAGAGGCCAGAGCGGGCTTGAGCAGATTGGACGCGTCCATAGCGCCGCCCGAAGTTGCGCCAGCACCGATCACGGTGTGGATTTCGTCGATGAACATGACCGCGCCGGGATATTCTTCGATCTCTTTGACCACCTGCTTCAGGCGCTCTTCAAAGTCACCACGATAGCGCGTGCCGGCCAGCAGCGAACCCATATCCAAAGAGAAGATGGTTGCTGTCTTCAACACTTCCGGAACATCGCCAACAACGATGCGGCGAGCCAGGCCTTCAGCAATCGCTGTTTTGCCAACGCCAGGGTCGCCCACGTAAAGCGGGTTGTTCTTGGACCGGCGGCACAAGATCTGAATGGTCCGCGCGATTTCCTTGTCACGACCAATCAGTGGATCAATCTTGCCAGAGAAAGCCTTCTCATTGAGGTTCACGCAGTAAGCTTCAAGTGCTTCAGTTTTTTGCTGCTTGCCCTCAGAGCCGGACGCTGACCCTGCCCCGCCCGTAGGCGTCGCTTCGCTATCTTCCTCAACACCGCGAATAGGTTTCGGCTCTGTCATGCCAGCGCGCTTGGCAATCCCGTGTGAGATGTAGTTTACCGCGTCGTACCGGGTCATGTCCTGCTCTTGCAGGAAGTAAGCCGCATGACTTTCCCGTTCCGCGAAGATTGCCACAAGGACATTGGCACCTGTAACCTCTTCCCGGCCAGACGATTGGACATGAATGACGGCGCGCTGAATCACGCGCTGGAAACCGGCGGTGGGCTTTGAATCCTCATCGCCATCCATCACAAGGTTTTCGAGTTCGGTATCGATGTATTCGACAATTTCCCGGCGAAGCTGATCCAGATCCACGTTGCAGGCACGCATCACCGCGGCTGCATCTTGGTCGTCAATCAACGCTAGGAGCAAATGTTCCAGGGTTGCATATTCTTGCTGGCGTTCATTGGCAAATGCCAGCGCCTGATGGAGAGCTTTTTCGAGACTGCGAGAAAATGACGGCACAGGCGCCCCCTATTACTTTTTCTCCATAACACACTGCAATGGATGTTGATGTTTTCGGGCGAAATCCATAACTTGCGTGACCTTAGTTTCAGCCACTTCGTAAGTGAAGACGCCGCATTCACCGACGCCGTGGTGATGAACATGGAGCATAATCCGCGTCGCGTCTTCCCGGCTCTTGTGAAAGAACCGCTCAACAACGTGGATGACGAACTCCATGGGAGTGTAGTCATCATTCAAGAGCAGCACCCTGTAGAGACTTGGCCGTTTAACCTTCGGCTTCGTCTTGGTTACAGTGACCGTTCCGCCATCACCACCGTCGTCCGGATCGTCTCTGCCACTCATATATTCCTCGTGCCCCATCATGTATAAATCAGGGACCTTGATAGTATTTAAACAAGAGCCCCTCGAATTCAAGGGGGAAAATTTCACCCTAGAACTAAATGATGTTTGAAATATTGTTCCCAACCCTGCTGCACTCAAGTTTAATTGATCAAACACCACTGTTTTTGGATCACAAACCGACAACAGACTTTCAGCATCTCCGCGAAAATGCTGCTCAACTGCCATTTTACTTACCTTCATGCCCAACTTGGTCTATCGATTGGAACCCACGTTCTTCATGTTAAATAGAGGCAGTGTTCCAGAATACAATCGGTGTCTGTTACCACACTACCCCTCTTCATCACTCTACTTAAAACCATTGTGCACGGTGTTTGCAAAATTCAAACCCAGAAACCGAGCATTTTCGTGGTGCATAAACCAAGTGATAAGCTGCTTTTGGATGGTAGTGGGGATAGCACCCCGCCGAAACACGTCTCTTATATATAAAGTGTAGGCAACAAAAAGCCCGAGCCAATAGACCCGGGCTTTCCAATCAGCTCAATTTGAAACGGGAAAACTACTTTTTGGCTTCTGGCATGATGTTGGAGAACGGCTTGTATGCATCTTTAGCCATCTCGCTGTACATCTCACCCAGCTTGGTCATCTCGGTGACGAAGTTCTCGTAGCTGGACTTGGCGTAGGAGTTCTGTGCTTCAAATGCCTTGTCCAAGGTGCCTGCCCCCATGACAGCAGACATGGCATCGCTGCTCTCTTTCCATGACTTCTTCTGATACTCAGAGAGCTCGTTGGAGACCGCCTGAATGCCCTTTGAGAGAGCGCCAATGCTCTCCATTACCATCTCAGAATTGTCCTTCTGGATTTTCTGAAGTTCTTCAAAACCACCCATCATACCAATGTCCCCAATATTTCAGAGAGTAAAATAGACCAACGCACCTGCGGTAGCCCTCAGAAAACTAACAGGAAACACCTATACCGCACCGCACAATAAAAGTCAAAATATGCCGCATCGCATTATTCAACTACTAACTGCTAGTGACGCTGCGTTAATTTTGGTAGGGGATAAAAACATGAAAATGATGCCGGGCATTTACACATTCGTAACCGCGTTTGCATCATTTTGGGCATGAAGCGGTTTGGGGGCTTTTCCTGATTTTTACACCCGCACGGATCACGCGAATCTCGCTTGATCTTGCAAGCCGTCGTTGAGTGCGCGTTTCAAACGCGAAAACAAATGCTTACTGCTAATGGGGCGAGTTATGGGTCTGCGTTTTTTTGGACCACTGTCACGTATCAAGAAGACTTTCAGCCTGATTGCTACGGCGGGCCTGGTTGCGACCACGTTGGTGGCAACAGCTACAGTAGCTGAGGCGAACTCAAAGTATGCGGGCGTCGTCGTCGACGCCAAGACAGGCAAGGTGCTTTATCAGGACAACGCCCACGCACGGCGTTTCCCAGCTTCAACAACAAAGATCATGACCCTCTATGTCCTCTTTGAGGAAATGGAAGCCGGTCGCATGTCTTTGAACACCCGCATGCGCGTATCCAAATACGCTTCTCAGCGCCCGCCAACCAAGCTCTGGCTTAAGGCAGGCGGCACCTTGCGCGTGAAAGATGCGATTTTCGCTCTGATCACCCGGTCGGCAAACGACGCCTCCACGGTGATTGCTGAACACATCTCCGGATCAGAAGCGGCCTTCGCGCGCCGGATGACAGCAACTGCGCGCCGCATCGGCATGCAAAATACGGTATTCAAGAACCCACACGGTCTGCCAAACAGCAAACAGGTCACCACCGCTTATGACCTGTCGTTGCTCGGCCGCGCCATTCAGGATCGGTTTCCGAAATACTACAAGTACTTCAACACCCGCTCCTACAAGTACGGCAAGACGAGCCTGCGCAACCACAACCGACTGCTGGGATCTGTTCGCGGCGTTGACGGTATTAAAACCGGCTACACTCGCGCTTCTGGTTTCAACCTCGTAACCAACGTGGAACGTGATGGCCGCCACATCGTGGCCGTTGTAATGGGCGGACGAACTGGTCGCAGCCGCGACGCACACATGGTGGACCTGATCAACCGCTACTTGGGCAAAGCTAGCCGTGGTCCACGTACCGCGCCGCTTCTGCTCGCTGGCAGCCCGACTTCTCTGCCACAAACGCTGGCCGCGCTGCCAAACTCCAAGCCAAGCTTCGGTTCAGCAACAGCATCCACGCCGGTCATGGCCTATGCTCAAGCTTCAACAACACCAAGCACCAAGCCTGGCGGAGATCCGATCGCACAAATGCTTGAGAGCCACGAATCTCTGGCTCCAATTGCAAACCCAGAAGAGCCCATCAAGGTCGCCTCAGTTGCGCCAACCGCCCTTCCGGCTGCAGCCCCTGTCCAGAACGCTGCACAGCAGCAGGTTCCGGCAGCAAGCGCCGAACCAGAGCCAAGCTGGCACGTGCAGATCTCCGCGTCTGCCAGTCAGGAGCAGGCCATTGCAATGCTAGAAAAAGCCCGTGCAGCAACCGGTGGAAAGCTCAAGCGCTATTCCATGTACACCGAGCCGGTCCGCACGAAAAACCAGACGCTGTACCGCGCCCGGTTCATTGGATTTGAAACGAAAACTGCCGCTTGGGACGCTTGTAAGTCCCTGAAAAGAGCAAACTACTCTTGCTATGCCGTATATCAGTAACTTGCGTAACGGTGATAACTAATGTCTGTTGAGAAGCCTATCCTTCGCCTCGTTGAGCTTAGCAGCAAGGACCGCGGAGCCGCCGCTGTCCGGATGAACTCTCTTGATCAGTCTGCGGTGGGCCGCTCGGATTTCCTCCGTGCTAGCCCCCGGGGAAAGACCAAGAATCTCGTAGGCCTCCTCTTCAGTCAGGGAGCCAGAGCTCGAAGACTGGCTATGCCCAGATGTGGAGTCCGACTGGAAGTGTACACGCCAGTCGGCGAACCGGCTGTCGAGATAAGTTTCGAATAGAGTCAGGCTGTCCTGATCTCCAGAAACTTCTCGCCAGAGGCTCTTCATGTCCTCCATGGACAAATCACTCAGCCTTTGGCCGGAGTAGCGCCCCGACCGCACCCGGCCATCCATCTCACCGCTGTCGTGATCCAGAGCCATCTCAAAGAACGCCGAACGCACTGAGGACTTTTGATTTCCTCGTGATGCGCCAAACGGATCGCCACCAAGCCCTCCTAGGTTGAGACCACGAAGGCCCGCAAACGGCGAAAAGCCACGAACGCCAAAGAGCGACAAGGCGACAGCTGCAAGCGGTATGGCAACGAGCCAGCGCCCTGTAACAACCAGAAATATGCAGACCGGTATCAGAAAAATTCCGCCTACCAGCTTGATTTTTCTGGCCAGTTCAGCCGGGTTGGACTTCGTGAAAGCATTCGCAAGATAAATGGAAAGGGCCAGAACCAGCCCTCCTGCAACCAGATAAGCCATCGCTATCGCATATCTCCAATCAGCAACTGAGCGCCCTTGTGGCCACTGTTGCTCAAATTCTCCAAGGCAACACGACCACCTGCCGAATAGGCTGCCACAGCTCCAAGGAGCTGGCGCAAGCGCTCTGCAGATTGTCTGTCAAATCGATGGAAGACCCCTTTGGTCAATCGCGCTACCTCTTTGAAGGTATGCTCTGCCAATGGGTCATTGCCCTCCTGAAACATGAAGGTGGGCACGCCCAGCAAACCCAGTTCGCCGGCATGATCACACAACAGATCAGGCTCCTCCTCCATACAGTCACCGATATAGATCAGCGCCTGAACCTTTTTCTTTCGCGTCTCTGCGATGGTGTGTTTGAGGACTTTTCGGATCTGCGTCCTCCCACCCTGACAGTGGATTCGCCCCATCATAGAGGCCAACTGAGTGGCATCTCTCGCCCACTTCGAAGCTCGGCACTCGCCGAAGCCGCGAAAATAGACGAGCTGTACATCCAGACCGCCGACCTTGCCCGCCTCGTGGAACATTTCGGCCTGCAGGTGGCAGGCTTGATCCCACGTCGGTTGCCGGCTCATGGTGGCATCCAGTGCGAACACCAACCGGCCATTCTCACCGGCGGTTTTTGGGGCACCAATCGATCTGGCTGCTTTGAGGAACGCTTGAATGTCCTGAGAAGAAGAGGACTGCTCTGGGAGGTCGGTACGCTTTAAAAGCGCATCTTGCTTATCTTTCATTTAAAGGCCTCCAAACCCAACATTCTGAAAGGCTGAATGTCAGTATAAGTGCAAACACCACCGCTTACCAAGCCACTCCTGTTAACGGGAGCGGAAAGGCTTGTCAGTCATGTGAGGTAGGAAACCGCTAAAGCAAGATGAGAGAAGGCAAATTTCCTTCACAAGCGCAATCGAAAAAACGACATACAGCTAGATCAGGCAGAGCTCTTGAAGCTCCTGACGCATGCTCTCCGGAATATCGCCGGACACCGCTGATATGCGCATGTCCGCGGGAGCGTCTTCGGCCTTCAAATAGCGCCAGCCCTGAAAGGGACGACGAGGCTGCTGATGCGTGTGTACCAAGTGCGGCTCCAAGACCAGCTCACACTGCTTGCGACCGCCATCGTCCTTAAGCACGCGAATATCGATGAGTTTTTGGCGCACCTGAATGGATCCCTTGATAACCCAGTAGAGAGAGCCACCATCAAGCAGTTCCTCTATTCGTGTGGGGACCATGCGGGTCGTATGGACTTGCTCATCAGAGACGCCCGCTGAGAGCGCCAGCACCTGCCGGTGCTCGATGTATTGCTGAAGCTGATCCGGGCTATCAACGCCCACGCATAATTTTACAAGATGCAATGCCATGGCAGCTGTTTATCAATATGAGCTTTGCAAGGAAAGAGCCTGCAACACACCTTTGGGTGATTTGGCCTACAAAAGAAAAAGATGCAGACCGTAATCTGCACCCCTTCTATAGAAACCTTATTCGCCAGTCGGCGGGCCTTGGCTAGGCGCCAGCCCCTGCGAATACATAGATCAGCGCCAGCGCGCCCCCTAATGCGACAACTGCTCTCGCCGTCACGCCCCAGCAGGACTTCTGAACTTCCTGGTCCATAAAACACCATGAGTTGTTGTAAATAGCGCGCAAACGAAAACTCATTGCGCTGCGGGGGTGGTGATTAGCCCGTCTCGATCTGAGACGCAAGCCCCTAATTGACATCGAACTGCCATATTTCCTGTGGAACCACGCCCCACCCATCCGTTAACCTCGCGTTTACTTCTTGAGGACGTCACTAAGCAGGCGATAAAACAAGGTGAATTCGTGTCAAGAGTATTTCGAACACACCCCGGGCAAGAATAGCGTGAAAAAACGGCAGAGAAAGGCCAAAAATGGAGCATTTGAGTCCATTTGATATCGGCGCATTGATCTTTTTTTTGTTCTGCTGGCTGCTCTACAGCTGGCTGATCTATGCAAGTCCATGGCGTGAAAAATCTCTCACTCACATGATGGATGCCTACCGTCACACGTGGTTGCGCGCCATGTTGTCGCGGCAGATGAGAATTGCCGATACCAACATTGCAGCAGGCCTTCAGCAGGGCACATCCTTTTTTGCCTCCACCTCCCTACTGGCCATTGGCGGCGCATTCGCCATCCTCAATTCAACTGACAAGGTGGTTGAACTTGCCAAAGAACTGCCGATCCAACTGACTCCGGATCCTGCGCACTGGGAGACCAAGGCCATCGGACTGATCCTGATCCTTGCCTACTCGTTCTTTAAGTTCGGATGGGCCTACCGCCTGTTCAACTATGCCACAATCATCATGGGCAGTGTCGCTGACACACAGGGCAAGGAAGACCCGGAAGCCTTGGAGAGAGTGGATCGAGCCGCAAAGTTTGTTACGCTGGCAGGGCGCCATTTCAGCCGAGGACAGGCCAGTCTGTTCTTTTCCGTGGGTTTTCTTGGTTGGTATGGCGGTCCGCATGTCTTTATGGCGGCAACGCTCTTTGTGTTTATGGTGCTGGTCCGGCGCCAGTTTTTCTCGAAGGCACGTGCAGTGTTGCTTTGACCCCCAAAAGATTCATGCAGGTCAAAACAAAACCCGCCCGGAGGACCGTGGCGGGTTTTTTGTTTTCATTCAAACGGATGGGAAAAATTACGAGGCGTTGGTTTTCAGGGCGCCATAAGCATCCCAAGCAAGCTTTCCTTCTTCGGTCTTGCAGTCGCTACCGTGTTCAGGTGCCGTAAATACCGGCTGTGGCTCCTCAAACCCTTTCAGGTAATAAGAGCCCAGCGCCCCTGCATGGCAGCCCAGAATATCGGCAAACTCCTTGGAAGTCAGAATGTCCTGATTGAGGTCTTTGGAAAGGCCTGCGATCCGGGAAGCCTTGTTGACGGTGGGCCCAACGACAGTAAAGTCGAGGCGTGTCTCTCCCCCTACGTTTCCGAAGAAGACGTCTCCCGCATGTAGACCCATTCCCAGGCGCAAATCGGGCAGCATGGGGCAACTGGTGTCATTTGCGCGCTGGATCCCTTGCATTGTTTCCTTCGCTGTCAAAAGCGCCTGCATGGCCGCGACGCGGGCCCCCTCTTCGTTTTCATAGGGAAAGACAGAGAGCACTTCATCACCGATGAACTTTAGAACCTCACCGCCATTACGCTCGACGGCCTCAGACATGGCACCGAAATAAATATTCAAAAGCTCTATGATCTTGTCGCTCGGCAGCTGATTGGACAGCTGCGTAAAGCCCCGCAAGTCAGCAAAGCCAACGATTGCCGAGATGCGCTCACCATCCCCACGCTTGATCTCGCCGTTCAATACACGTGCACCTGCCCGCGGACCAACATAGGTGTTCAGAACGGTTTCAGCCTTTTCTTTGAGGGCTTGCGCCTCACACAGCATGCTGAGCGGCTGGGCAATGGTCTCAAACGCCAAGATATCGGTGTCGTTGAACCCAACGGGCTCGCGCGTTGCCATACTCACTGTGCCAGGGGTGGCTTCTGAAAAAACAAGGGGCATGGCGATATAGTCCGTAAAGCCAGCTTCCCTCAGATCTGGCACAATGCCGAACTCGTTCTCTTGAGCTTCCTGTGTAATCTGTAAGCGCACAGACTCGCCTGTGTCGTGCACCACCTTTAAAGGGCTGTTCAGGTACATTTGCTCAAGTGCGGGCTCACCGCGATAATATCGCAGCTCTACTCCTTTTTCTAAGGTCCAATGAAAGCCCTTTGCGCGAAGTGACGGATGGAGGACCGGAATGCTGATCCACATCCGATCAACCAGCATTCCTGCTTCACGCGTGCGTTCCACCAACTCTTCAAGCACCTGCGAAATGTTCGGATAGAAGCGAGCTTTCTCGTAGAGCCAGCTCACGATATCAGCCGACAGAATGGCGCCATGGATGGACATGCGTTTCTCCGCGTAAAGCATCTTTTGTTGATAGATAAGATCAATCCCCTTCATGTAAAGCAAGGAACGGGAAGGATCGAACAATCACTTCTGAACACACCGTCAACTGGCGGTTTGACACTCTAACGACATGGGTGAGGAGAAGTGGTTTGGACAGGCGGAGATGAAACACTCCAAGCCTCAATGTGGCACTCATGTCACATCCGGGAGGCGTAGATGCATTTAGTCCCACAACCGAATTTTCGCAAGCCGCAAAAACACATCTCCATGACCGCGCGGCAATGTGGTGCGTTTGGGCAACAAAAAAGCGGCCTCAAGGACCGCTTTCTTTCACGTCAGAACAGTGTCTTGAACCGCTAGTCCAGTTCTTTTGCGCTGTTCACCACGCGGCCGACCAAACCGTATTCAATGCCTTCTGCTGGAGACATCCAGTAGTCGCGGTCCGTATCTTTCTCAATACGCTCGATCGGCTGGCCCGTAGCATCGGCAAAGATCTGATTGAGGCGATCACGCATCTTCAGGATCTCTTTTGCTTGAATCTCAATGTCGGTCGCCATGCCGCCAGCGCCACCAGATGGTTGGTGCAACAGGAAACGGGTGTTCGGCGTACACAGGCGACGTTCCTTTGGCACTGAAACGTAAATCAATGCGCCCGCACTTGCGACCCAGCCCATACCAAGCATACGCACTTCAGGGCGAATGAAGCGGATGGTGTCATGAATCATGTCACCGGATTCCACATGGCCGCCCGGAGAAGAAACGATCACGGTGATTGGATCATCGGAGACCTGAGACAAAGCCAACAACCGAGAACAGACGTCCTGAGCAAGTTCCTGCGAGATTTGACCTGTGATCAGAACCGTACGAGCGTCAAACAGGTGCTTGTCCACTGGAATGGACTTTTCAGATTTTGCCGTTTCGCCTTCGTCATCAAGATAATGAGGCATCGGAGAGGAATAGTCCGTCATACGAGTGACTTGCTCCCTTAAAGATTGCTGCCGCCAGTTGCGGCGGGTGAAGTTACCTATTCTTAGAAGATGGGAGCGCTGCTCGCAAACACCAAACTATTATTCACTGAGATAGTCCCGGTAAAAAAGTGTGGTCCCAATGCCCCTCCCCGTTTTCCAGCTCCTGTGCGACAAGCTGTCCTCGTGGATGCAGGAAAACGACAAGCTCTCGTTTGGTTATCTTTCGTTAAGCATGATCTAGCAAAGATCCGCCTATACCCGTTCACATCTGTAGAATTTGATAATTATTTTCGACGAAACTTTCTATGGGTAATGGGCATTTATAACTATTTGGGGCTGGCTTAATCGTGTCAGAAAGTTCGAAGGCTTCGGAACACTCCGAGGAGAAGGTGATTCAACCTGCCGCGTTTATGTCACGGCGGAAGCTTGGCACCTTGCCTCCTCTCGGGAAAATACCGCAAACCGATGCCCGGGTTCTGGCCAAGATCGAAATCCCTGTTTATGTACTCGACCTTGAAAATATTCGTATTACATGGGCAAACCGCGCTGGCCTCGACTTCATGAAGTTGGACAGCGACACCTTCAATCACCAAGAATCGCTTGCGCTCCCGGCCCCCTTTAGTGATCCGGCGCATATTCGCCGGCTGCGCAACTACCTTCTTGCAAACACGGAAGACGAGGAAAGAACCGAGTCCGTTACAGTTGTTATCGATGGCCAACCGACGAACATCACCTGTGCGGTCGACGAACAACCCTTTACCGACGGCCGCCTCGGCCTTTTGGTGCAGGTCACTTCCATCTCAAACACGGACGTCTCTCAGTTGCGCATCGCACAAGCGTTGCTGTTCACCAACTCCATGATATCCATGTATACGGAGAGTGGCGAACTCATCTATGAGAACCCGGTGAGCCGTTTGCACCGCCCCAAAAGCGCAGCCAATCTGCCAGACCGCTTTTGCAACGATCGTGACTATCACGCCATTCGCGAAGCGCTGCAAACCCGCCTTCAGACCAATCTGGTCTGCCTGATGAAGGCCGGTGAAGGCAATCGCTGGCATGATGTGACGGCACGGCGCGGACACGATCCGGTAACCGGCGAGCAAACCATCCTGATCAGCGCAATTGATGTTACCAAACGCCTCGAAGCGGAACACGAGGTACGTTACCTCGCCCATCACGATACGTTGACGGGCCTGCCCAACCGCACCTATCTCGAAATTGCCATCAATCGCCACCTCGATGAGGCCGAACTCAACGACGCCCAGGGGGCCATGCTTTTCGTTGATCTCGACCGCTTCAAGACCATCAATGACACCCTCGGCCATCTGGTCGGTGACGACCTACTCATTCAGGTTGCAAAACGGCTTGAGGCGATCGGAAAGGACCTGGGCTTTGTTGCCCGCCTTGGCGGTGACGAGTTTGTACTACTGCTCTCAAACTTCCCGGATCATGACCTGATTGAGGAAGTTGCCGAGCACATGCGCCAAGAACTCTCAAGACCGTATGTTGTCGGCGGGCACAATTTGCAAATTACCCTGTCTGTGGGCGTTGCACTCTATCCAGAGCATGGCCGCGACCTCGACACCTTGATGCGCAAAGCAGACCTTGCCATGTACCGCGCAAAGGATCTGGGGCGCGATCGATACTGTTTCTTCAATACCCGTATGGCAGAGGATGCTGAGGAGCGCCTGCGTGTAGAAAATGCGCTGCGCCATGCCATCAACAACGACGAGTTCGAACTTCACTATCAGCCCCGTCTCAATGCACAGAACAATCATATTACAGGGGCAGAAAGCCTGTTGCGCTGGCATCACCCATCACGCGGACTGATATCCGCTGGTGTGTTCATCGAAGTCGCAGAAGAAACCGGGCTGATCGATGCCATAGGCGAGTGGGTTGCAGAAAACGCCATGCGCCAGCAAAAAGCCTGGGAGGAACAGGGGTATCCGGTCACCTTGTCCATCAACCTCTCCCCAGCCCAGTTCAAACGTGAACCCCTGCCGGAAATACTCATTGATCTGGCCAACAAGCTCGACATCACCCCTTCCCGTGTGAAGTTCGAGATTACAGAAAGCTTGCTCCTCAAAGAGACCGCGACGACGCTGCATCAACTCACACAATTGCGCGATGCGGGTTTCCAACTGGAGATCGACGACTTTGGCACGGGCTACTCGAACCTGGGTTATCTGCAGCGATACCCCGTTTCGGCTCTGAAGATTGACCGCTCTTTCATCAGTGACCGAAAGCGGTGGCCGATCGTGCAAATGATTACCCAGATGGGACGCCTCTTGAACCTTTCAATCGTGGCGGAAGGCATTGAGACCCTTGAACAACTGGCACAGATCCGAACCGTTCACTGCCAAGAATACCAAGGCTTTCTGTATTCTCCAGCGGTCAGCGCAGACGAGTTTCTGCACCTCCTGAAACAGGATCGTCAGCAGCGGCGCACGGCCCGTCGCCTCTAACGGTAGCTTGCCAATCAATCTGCCTGATGCTTCAAGGACCGAATGGCTTCAAGCGCTTCTTCAGCACGCTCCTCGGGGACAAACACGTGGTCGTGGTAATACCCCGCCACCACATTTGCAGGTATTCCCTCAGCAGCAAGCGCATTGGCTATGGCGGCCGTAAGCCCAACGGCTTCCAATGAGGAATGGACAGATAGCGCAATATGCCGAAACACAGGCTCTGTAGGCGCCCCGGCGACGCCAGCCTGCTCAACAGTCAGGATGGCTGTGATTTCCTCACCCTCCTGAAAGGTGCCAATGGGATCGTATTGCGCCACCTCAGAGAGCGACAGCCTGGGGAAGCTGGCGAATACGAATCCATGAGGCTCCAGTGTGGCCTCCAGATGCTTCAGGATATCGCCAAGATCCCGCAGACCGCGGCTGGTGTTGATGCGCATTCCAATCTCCAAAAAGGTGCGGGCTAGAAGGTAAGCCCCTGCTTCCCGACCATTGTAAACAACCCAGTGGCAACATGCACCTCGCTGTTTGCATTCAGGCAATAAACGTCAGACTGAACAACTGTTAGCATTCGTCCGGGCTTCAACACCACTCCTCGCGCAATCAGCAAATCTCCTTCACCGGGATTGAGCAGGTTCAGCTTGAATTCAGCGGTCAGAACACCTGTATCCTCCGCCATGAGCGAAAGCGCTGACCAGCCTGCCGCCACATCCGCGATGCTGGATATGATGCCGCCATGAAAAAAGCCGTGTTGTTGCAACAGGCCACCCTGCTTTGGCAGTTCCAGAGCGACGGCTCCAGGCTTGATATCGGTGATGTTCGCCCCGATAAACTGCATCAAAGGCTGGCTGCGAAAGCTAAGCTCCACTCGCTCCCTCCAGCCTTCAAATCGCGGTGTAAAAACACTCATCACGCCCTCCCGAGGATGTCGGGAAGACCGTAGCAGGGGGCTTTAAGCCTGTCCCTTAGCCACTTGTCTGTGTCAGAACGGCAGACCGAACCACCACGCAGCCAGAAACAAGAAAGAGAAGAAGCCGACCACATCGGTAATCATGGTCACAAACACGGAGGACGCCAATGCAGGGTCCGCTCCAACCTGATTGAGCCCCATCGGTACCAGCAAGCCGAACAGGGCCGAACACACGGTATTCAGCAGCACTGCTGTAGCGATCACCATCCCGATCTCGGGGTTCGCAAACCAAATAGCAGCAATAATGCCAATCAAGATCCCGAGAACCACGCCATTGATAAGCCCTACGAGCAGCTCACGGCGCAACACACGGAACAGGTTTCTCTTGTTGAGGTCTTTGGTGGCAATTGCGCGCACCGTCACCGCCATGGTTTGGGTGCCGGAGTTCCCGCCCATGGAAGCCACAATCGGCATCAGGACGGCCAGCGCCACCATCATTTCAATGGTGGCCTCGAACATGGAAATAACGGTGGCCGCAAGAAGCGCCGTAAAGACGTTCACCACCAGCCATGTGATACGGGAACGCGCCGTTTCCAAAACATCGTCCGAGATTTCTTCATCACCCACACCGGCAAGACCCATCATGTCCTCCTGCGCTTCTTCCTGAATAACATCAACGATGTCATCCACGGTGATGATACCCACCAGACGGTCTGCTTCATCGGTTACAGCAAGAGAGACAAGATTGTAACGCTCGAACTTGCGCGCCACCTCTTCCTGGTCCTCATTGACCCGCACCAGATGTCGGGTCTCCTCCATGATCTTGGAGATCTTCTTGCTGCGCTTGGTGGCCAGCAGCCGATCCAAAGACACAGCACCCAAGAGCCGAAAGCCCGGATCGACAACATAAATTTCGTAGAAGCGCTCAGGCAGATCGCTTGAACCACGAATGTGGTCAATCACCTGCCCTACAGTCCAGAACGGCGGCAGGGCGATGAAATCGGTCTGGACCAAACGGCCCGCCGTATCCTCAGGGTACTCGAGTGCTCGGCGCAGCTGCGTGCTGTCAACATTGGGCAGTTCAGCAAGAATCTTGTCCTGCTCATCTTGCTCCATGTCTTCCAGAATGAAGACCGCATCATCGGACTCAAGCTCACCAATACCTTGCGCAACAGCTTCAGCTGGCAGATCTTCCAGAAGCTTTAGGCGAACCTGTTCATCGGTCTCCGTAAGCGCTGTGAAGTCGAACGCCTCTCCGAGCATTTCAACCAGCTTCACACGGTCATCTGGAGAGAGCGTCTCAATCAACTCACCCGCATCTGCTTCGTGCAAATCGCCGGCAAGGTTCTTGACCTGCGCGCCATCGTTCGCAGCAATGGCCTCTTCAACGGCCTTGACCCAAACGAGGTTCAAATGGCCATTGTCATCGCGAACTGGCATATCTGGGGCGCCTGTCTCAATCGCTTCTGCAAGATTATTTTCGACCAAGGGACCTCCAGACACCGGCGAATCCGGCCAGAGAGAGAAACTTCACTATGCGTTGGCTTATCTGCCCACAGAGCACAGAGCAACACCAAGTTGGCGTAGAGGCATTCCTAGCCACAGCTGTATTAAACGCTGGAACCATCAGGAATCCATAAAAACTTGGGAAAGGACACCGGATTTAGCTGCCAAGGTGTGCAGCCCTTGAAAAGCAAAAATCCCCGGCTCTTTTCAGAGCTCGGGGATTTTGGTGCGGCCGAGAAGACTCGAACTTCCACGGGTTTTACCCCACAGCGACCTCAACGCTGCGCGTCTACCAATTCCGCCACGGCCGCTAAACTGTGGCTCGGCGGGTCAGCGGTGCTGTCCTCGCCGTCGGTGAGCGGTGTATAGCCAACTGCTATGTACCGCGCAAGGGCTTCGTCATAAGATATTCACAACAAGCCATATTTTTTAGGAAATCAACGTTCCAGAGCCCGAGTTTTCCACCATAGGGCGCAATACCCTGCCCCTGCTATATGCGATCGTCCTCGCGCGCAGGGCGCACTTCTGGCCGTCTTTTCAATATCTTAGTGATTTTGATGCCGACTTTATCGCCCACAAGCGTCACCTGCCCTTTCGCAACCGGAATTTTGTTTGCCAGAACCTCGACTTCGTCCTCTTCTGTCGCATCCAGCTCAATCACGGCACCACGTCCCATACGCAAAAGCTGGTGAACCGGCATTTCAGAACGGCCCAACACAACAGAAATATCAACGGCGATCTTGTCAAAGGTGGTCATTCGCAAATTCCAAGCCTAAATGGTCGGTACACATCCTTCGTGCGCAACGCTTGCACCCTACTGGATTTTGCGGTTATTCGCCATTAAGGATTCCAGTTGTTCTCACAATCAAGAAGACAAGTCAGAGCCATGGTAGATCGGCAGACCCTAGCCACCAGTTTTCATCCAACCGTTGAAGCACCACCAGTAGAGTGGGTAATCGACGATGGTCTTGTGCCCTATGAGGTCGCAAGCGCTGAGATGGAGAGCCGTGTTGCTGCAATCGCAAAGGGTGAAGCCCGCGAACGTGTCTGGTTGTTGGAGCACCCGCCTCTTTACACAGCCGGCACCAGCGCGGAAGCGAAGGACTTGATATCCCCTGACCGCTTTCCCGTTTATGAGACGGGTCGCGGTGGCCAGTACACCTATCATGGACCAGGCCAGCGCGTTGCCTATGTCATGCTGGACCTCAAGCGGCGCACACAGGACGTGAGGGCCTTTGTGGCAGCACTGGAAGAATGGGTCATCTCATCGCTATGGGACTATCATGTGCGCGGCGAGCGCCGTGAAAATCGCGTCGGTGTTTGGGTGCAACGGCCAGAGAAAGGCGCAGGCGTTGAGGACAAGATTGCCGCCATCGGCATTCGTCTGCGCAAATGGGTTACGTTCCACGGCATCAGCTTCAACGTAGACCCGGATCTGGACCATTTCAGCGGTATCGTGCCCTGTGGCATCCAGCAGCACGGGGTGACCAGCCTTGTTGATCTTGGCCTGCCAGTCACCATGGAAGAGAACGACAGCGTTCTAAGGGCGCGGTTTGAGGCTGTGTTCGGGCCTGTAGAGCCCATAGGGGCAACGGGTTTGGCTGTTCCCTACAACTCCACCGAGACCGCTTAGAAAGCGATTCTAAACGGTCCATCTTGGGCCTCTCCAGGCCCAAGGCGTTCCACTTCATCAACGGATGAGAAGGTCGGCCCTTCAAGGGCCGCGGTCAGCAAGGCTTCCACCTTCTCGCGGGGGCCAGATACCTGCGCCTCCACACGACCGTCCTGCAGGTTGCGCACCCAGCCAGACAGGTCCAAACCGCGCGCCTTTTGCTGAAACCAGCGCCGGTAACCCACGCCTTGCACCCGTCCTGAAATCATCACATGAACGCTAAACATGAAGCGCCTCCCGCAGCTCTTCGGTGATTGTGCTCCGCTAGAAAACAAAAAGGCCTGCCGAGGGAGTTTAGGCAGGCCTTGTGGCTCTAATCAAGCATCTTGGGTCTTGCGTTCAGCGTTCACGATAAACAGTGAAGCGCCGATGATCATGGCCGCACCGAGCCACAGATTGCCGGGCGGCACCCAGCCAAACACCAGAAAACCGCAGAGCACATTGAGCGGCAACTTCAAGTGATCGAAGGGCTGCAGATATGCAGCATCGGCGCGGGCATAGGCCATGGCAAGTGTGCTGTTGGCAACCGCACCCAGCAGCCCCGCCGCAATCACCAGCCACCATGCGGTGTAAGAGGATGGGATTTCAAAACCCGCCCCTGCAGCCAGCGCCAAGTTGATAGGCGTCAGGAACAGCAGCAGATAAAGCGTTACGGATTGCGGGCTCTCATCTTCTTCCAACTTCTTCATGCAGAGGATGGATGCCCCCCAGAGCAATGCAGCACCGATTGGCAAAAGTGCGCCCCATTGAAACGCATCAGACCAAGGTGACAGAATGATCATTCCGCCAAAGAAACCCAGCGCTGTAGCCCCCCAGCGTGTCAGGCTCACCCCCTCTCGCAAGAAAAGCGCTGCACCAATGGTCACGAAGAACGGTGAGGTCATGAGCAGTGCAATGGCCTGCCAGATCGGCACAGGATAGGCAAGACTGGCAACCCACAGCTGAACGCCCAGCGCGGCCAGAACGACGCGAAGGACATGAAGGCCAAGTCGTTTCGTCTTGAGGCCGGAAAAGCCAATCCGCCAAACCACTGGAATCATCGCAACAAGAGAGATGAAGTATTGCCAGAACGTGGCACTTGGCGAGGCCAGCCCAAGGTTCATGGTAAGGAACTGCATGGCAGTGTTGGACAGAGCGAAGGCTGAACCCGCCAGAACCATCCAGAACGCGCCGGAAATGGCGCTTTTGCTTTGTGCAGCCATAGAAGCGTTGGTCATGGCAACGCCCTCGCCCACACGGGGAAGAAAAACAAGTTGTATCTCATGCTCTCTGATCCAATAGGCCCTTACGGGCAGCCCGAAATTGAATCAGGGCCTCATTCAGCACGAATAACAAAGGAATGCCCTCATGCTGAGTTTCTCTTTCATCCGGACTATGACCGTCGGTTCCGGGATCTCACCGGATCTGCTGACCCTCAACTTGTAAAGCAGAGGCGCTCGCGGACTAGGAGCAGCAGCCCATTACCGCCGGTGGGGACTTCCACCCCGCCCTGAGAATGGCAATGGACTCACAAGGTCATGAATCGCATCACACTCCAGCATCTCTACCAGTAGAAAATCAGTAGCGCGAGTGCTTTTTTAGTATCACTGAAAACGTCCTGCAGCTCACAGGCCCCATTTTTTCAGCTCATCAATGTACTGGGCTGGAAACTTCCAATGCTCGGCTGCTGGCACAATTTTGTCCCAAGCTTTGGCGTGAGGCTTGCCCGTTCGGCTGGTCTTGCCAAAGTAAACAATGGCGTTTCGTGTGATGTTGCCACAACGAACCGGCAGCAGAACCTTGTCCTGGGCGCGGCGAAACAGGGCCTCGGCACTGTCGACCACTGTCACATGCGCAATACGCAAGTCCCACAAGACGCCATGTACACGCTTTCCCGGTGCCTGCACCATTGAGTGGGTTCCTTCTGAAGTAATGATGAAGCGATACCCATCCATAAACGCAGGACCAAGGCACTTGGCGCCAGGGCACCGCGTTTCCATTTCATCTGGATGCATCATGCGTCCATAGGCAAAATAAACTGCCATTCGTTTCTCCAAAAACTGAAAGCCAAATGACCTTAGGCGACCGCGAGTGCGTCCCCGAGTTGGACTGGTGTCTCGACGATCTGCCACGGCTTGTGCATTTCCAGCTCTTCACGAGAGCCGTGACCCCACATCACAGCGACGCTGCGCACTCCGTTTTCGCGAGCGGCAATCAGGTCATGCATGCGGTCACCAATCATCACTGCGCCGTTCGGGTCAACACTCTGCTGATCCAAAAGGTGGGCAAGCAACTCCACCTTGCCTTCAAACCGGCCATCCGCCTCACTGCCATAGACCTTGGAAAAGAACGGTGCGAGCTTGAAATGCTCAAGGACCTGCTCAGCCACAGGGCGCAGCTTGGAGGTGCATACAAAAAGCTCGTGCCCGGCGTTTCGAAGTGTGGTCAGCAGCTCTGGAATACCGTCATAGACGTAGTTCTCAAAGAGCCCCACCTTCGCATAGCGCTCTCGGTAAAGCCGAACAGCCTCATCAATAACAGCTTTCTCGGCTGTATTCAGAAGGATCTCAAAGCTCTTCCCAAGCGGCGGGCCAATGGTGAAGCGCAGCTCATCGGCCTCGGGAACAGGCGCCCCAAGGCCTTTCAAAGCATATTGCACGCTGGAAGTAATGCCGACAAACGGCTCGGTCAAAGTCCCATCAAGGTCGAAAAGAAACGTAGGCACAGCACCCTTTCGTGAGGTGCCGCCCACACCTCGATCATTCAAATTCCATGATGACCGCATCCACAGCGAGGCTGTCTCCCGGAGCGGCCTTGATTGCACTTACCACACAATCTCTTTCCGCGCGAAGGACGTTTTCCATTTTCATCGCCTCAACAATGGCGAGCTGATCACCCGCCTCAACCTTTTGTCCCTCCGCTACATTAATGGAAACAACAAGGCCAGGCATCGGACACAGAAGGAGTTTGGAGGTATCCGGTGCGACCTTCTCCGGCATCAATGCATCCAGCTCCGCCACACGCGGGGGCAGCACCTGCAACACAGCGGAGTACCCTGCCCAATCAAGCCGATAGCCATTCAGGACCGGGCGCACCTGCACCGAGATGTCCTCGTTGCCATAGCGCCCTCTCCAAATCAGGTCACCCGGAGCCCACTGCGAACGCACCGTACGCACGTCCCCATCCGCGCCAACACTCACATCCATATGAATTGGCGTTGCAGGCAACCCGTCATGAAGCTCTACGGGAACAGGAGTGCCGTCCACTTTGACCACCCAATGTGGACGTGTATGACCGGAATGAGGGCGCAAGCGCCCTGGCAGGTGATCCAAGCGTTCACGCTCGATCAGATGCATGGAGAGCGCGACGGAAGCCAGCACATTGCGGGCTTTTTCATCCACCTCTGTGACAGCAAATCCATCGGGGTATTCGTCTGCAATAAAGCTGGTCGAAAGCTCCCCGGAACGCCAACGCTCATGCTTCATCAACGAAGCAAGGAACGGCACATTGTGTTGAATGCCATCGACGAGAAATTCATCGAGCGCGCTGCTCATGGCTTCAATAGCTTGATCGCGGGTTGGAGCATGGGTCACCAGCTTGGCGATCATCGGATCATAAAACATGGTGATCTCTGACCCTTCCACCACACCGGTGTCATTCCGAATGATCACATCACCAAAGGTGCCTTCCTGTGGAGGGCGATAACGCGTCAGCCGACCGATAGACGGCAAGAACTTCCGAAACGGATCTTCAGCATAGATGCGGCTTTCAACGGCCCAACCGTTCAGCTTCACGTCTTCCTGCGAGATCTCCAGCTTCTCTCCAGCCGCCACCCGGATCATCTGCTCAACCAGATCAACCCCGGTGATCAGCTCGGTCACTGGGTGTTCCACCTGAAGGCGGGTGTTCATTTCAAGAAAGTAGAAGCTCTTGTCTTGCCCGGCAACGAACTCAACCGTTCCCGCACTGTCATAGTCCACGGCCTTGGCCAGCGCCACAGCCTGCTCCCCCATCTTCCGACGGGTCTCCTCATCCAGCAGCGGGGACGGCGCTTCTTCAATCACCTTCTGATTCCGGCGTTGAATGGAGCATTCGCGTTCGCCAAGATAAATGACGTTGCCGTGCTTGTCGCCGAGGACCTGAATTTCAATATGGCGCGGGTTCTCAATGAACTTTTCTATGAAGATACGATCATCTCCAAAGGAACTCGCTGCCTCCGACTTGGCACGGGAAAAACCTTCCGCCGCTTCTTCTTCGCTCCAGGCAATTCGCATGCCTTTGCCACCACCACCGGCGGAGGCCTTGATCATCACCGGAAACCCGATTTCCGCAGCAATGCGCACCGCATCCTCTGGTGTTTCAATCAGGCCCATGTTGCCCGGCACGGTGGAGACGCCCGCATCAGCTGCAAACTTTTTGGAGGTAATCTTGTCTCCCATCGCCTCGATGGCTCGCGGATTGGGGCCTATGAAGGTGATCCCTGCCTCCTTCAGCGCCGCAGCAAAGGCTGCCCGCTCAGAGAGAAAACCGTAACCCGGATGCACCGCTTGCGCGCCAGTCTGACGACAGGCTGCAATGATCTTATCAGCCACGAGATAGGAGTCGGCCGCGGGCGCCGGACCGATGTGAACGGCTTCGTCTGCCAGCTCCACATGCAGTGCGTCCTTATCCGCCTCAGAAAAAACAGCCACCGTCTTGATGCCCATGGCCTTGGCAGACCGGATCACCCGGCAAGCAATTTCACCTCGGTTAGCGATGAGAATTTTTGAGAACATTCGGCCTATTCCCCCCAGGAGCTCGTTGTATTCCCCCCAAAACTTAAAGGGGTTTGTATGCGGGGATTTACATAAGTTCAACCTCACAAAAGGACTGAGATGCCCGACCGTTATCAAGGTGTTTTGCTAGGTCCGAATACTTTGAAAAGACGCTCCCGTTTTCCGTAAGAATGCGCTAGACCTGCTGCCAACCACGCCGAACACCTTGTGAAAGGAAACTGTCAATGGACGCTATTCATCTTGAAGGTCTCTCCTTCTTCGCCTTTCACGGCCTTTATGAAGAAGAAGCAAAACTCGGACAGCGCTTTGTTGTGGATCTGACCTGCTGGGCAGACCTGACAGCCGCTTCCATGAGCGATCAGTACGAAGACACCATCTGCTACGGCACACTAGCAAAAACCGTTGAACAGGTCGTCACTCAGACCCGCTTCAATCTGATTGAAAGGCTCGCCGGGGCTGTGTGCGAGGCGGTGCTTGAACAAGACCTGCGCATCGCGCGCGTTCGGGTTCGGGTGAGCAAACCAAGCGCACCAGTGCCGGTGCACGCTGGCAGTTTTTCTGTCGAAATTACCCGTGATCGGATCAACAATCCCAGCTCCGCGCCCCTTCCCGGCATGCGCCAGCTTACCAGTGATTGAAGCCTGCGATCAGTGATTGCAAACACAGACATCTGCCACATTTAGGGTTAGGATCGATCCTCAATTGAGGCGTGGGGCTGAAGGCCGCACGCTCGCCCTTAGTCCATGAAGGGAGAACCTATGCCCAAAGCACTCACTCTCTTGTCGTCCCTGCTGCTTGTTTTAGCGCTCACATCCGCAGCCGCCCAGGCACGACCGGACGTGCGCACCATGACCTGTCAGCAAGCCAAGGACCTTGTGCAGCAAAAAGGGGCTATTGTCCTGTCAACGACAGCTCACAACTACGATCGCTATGTTGCCCATCGAGGGTACTGTTCATTTGATGAAGTAACCCAGCCACAATGGGTTAAAACCAAAGACGTTGAAAAGTGCCGGATTGGCTCAATCTGCGTGCGCCCCTTCGAATGGGGCGTATTCAACTGATCATTGAGGGGGCCGCTTGGCCCCTTTCATTTTGGGTGACTATTTAAAAATCCGACCTTCGTGCTCACGGCAACTTGAGCCCCCGGATTTAGCAAAGAGTGACTTGGCGGCATCACGCTCTATTCTTCAGCAATATCCCGAGCGTCCTCATGTGAGGCTACACCGGCTCGTGGTCAGTTTTGCGGATGAAGGAAGAATAGATGTCAGCAACACACGCCCTCCTATCCATTCTCATGCTTGTTGTGACGGTCAGCGCGGCCTCAGCCCAAGCTCGGCCAGACACGCGCACGATGACCTGCGAGCAGGCACGCAACCTGGTCAAACAACGCGGCGCGGTGGTTCTGACAACCGGTGCCAGAACCTTTGATCGCTTTGTAGTGGATCGCCGGTTTTGCCAGCGAGACGAAGCCATCCGCTCAGAATGGGTTCAAACCAAAGACATCAAGCAATGCCGAATAGGCTACACCTGCGTTCGTCCCTACGATTTTGGGATCTTCGACTAAAAAAGGGGCCAAACGGCCCCTTCTCACTCGGCGGCTCCTGCGGCTAGAGCGGTATATTGTCGTGCTTTCTCCAAGGCATTTCTTGCACCTTGTTGCGCAGCATTGCCAAGGCGCGTGAAATCCGCATCCGCGTTGCATGCGGCTTGATCACCTCATCAATGTAACCCCGTTCTGCCGCAACAAACGGGTTTGCGAACCGGTCCTCGTAGTCCTTGGTGCGTGCGGCAATCTTGTCTTTGTCGCCCAGCTCGGAGCGGTACAAAATCTCTACTGCGCCCTTGGCTCCCATCACCGCAATCTCCGCAGAGGGCCAAGCGTAATTCACATCGCCGCGCACGTGCTTGGAGCTCATTACGTCATAAGCCCCCCCATACGCTTTTCGCGTAATGACAGTGATTTTCGGTACGGTCGCCTCTCCGTATGCGAACAGCAGCTTGGCACCATGCTTGATAAGACCGCCATACTCCTGCGCCGTGCCTGGCAGAAAGCCCGGAACGTCCACGAAGGTCACAATTGGGATACCGAAACAATCGCAGAAGCGAACGAACCGGGCTGCCTTGCGGCTGGCGTCGCTGTCCAGCACCCCAGCCAACACCATTGGCTGATTGGCAACGAAACCCACAGTGCGGCCCTCCACTCTGCCGAAACCCACGATGATGTTCTTGGCAAAGCTCTCCTGAATCTCAAAGAAATCACCCTCATCGACGGTTTTCAGGATCAGCTCCTTCATGTCATAGGGCTTGTTTGGGTTATCAGGAATGAGACTGTCGAGGCTCATGTCGAGCCGCGCCGGATCATCATAGACGTCCAACTCAGGCAAAGGTGCCTGATTGTTCATGGGGAGGAAATCCACAACGCGGCGGATTTGAAGAAGGGCTTCCACGTCGTTGTCATAGGCCCCATCTGCAATAGACGATTTTGTGGTGTGGATCGATGCTCCGCCCAGCTCTTCAGCTGTCACCGTCTCGTTGGTCACGGTCTTCACCACATCTGGGCCCGTCACGAACATGTAGGAGGTGTCACGCACCATGAAGATGAAGTCGGTCATGGCCGGGCTGTAAACGTCTCCACCCGCACAAGGCCCCATGATCACGGAGATCTGCGGAATAACGCCTGATGCACGCACATTGCGCCAGAATACCTCGCCATAACCGCCCAGCGCCGCGACACCTTCTTGAATGCGCGCGCCTCCGGCATCAAAGATCCCGATGATGGGCGCGCGGTTCTGCAACGCCATATCCTGTATCTTCATGATCTTTTGCGCGTGGGTTTCGGAAAGCGACCCGCCAAATACGGTAAAGTCCTTGGAAAACAGGTAAACCGTGCGGCCGTTGATGGTGCCGCAGCCAATCACCACACCATCGCCGGGTATGTGGGCCTCATCCATACCGAAATCGGTACAGCGATGCTGCACGAACATGTCGTATTCCTCAAAGGAGCCTTCGTCCAAAAGCACCTCGATACGCTCACGTGCGGTCAGCTTGCCTCTTGCATGCTGAGCATCAATGCGGCGCTGTCCTCCTCCCAGAGCAGCTTCGGCCCGACGCTTCTCAAGTTCAGCAAGTACTTCTTTCATCTCTCCACCCAGCTCCCAGAAATATCTGAGAGTGAGTAGCACGTAATAAGTGGAAGTATCTAGTTGTTCATTTGTTCAACGCGTATTGACGCAGGGTCCAGCACCCGCGTCCAGAACAACAGAGCCCACATGCAAAAAGGCGCCCCGGAAGGCGCCTCTCGTCACTCGCTGCAGTAAAGCGGGCTTACTCGGCTGTGTCAGCCGAACCGGAATTGAGCTTGATGTAGTTCTCAATGCCCAGCTTCTCGATCAGGTCGAACTGTGTCTCCAGAAAATCGCAGTGACCTTCTTCGTCAGCCAGAATTTCCTCGAACAGGCGCATGGTCACGTAGTCGCCTTCCTCTTCACAGATACGGCGGGACTCGCTGTAGTAAGCCACAGCCTCCTTCTCGCCAATCAGGTCACCTTCCAGCATTTCGCGAACGGTTGAACCGCTGTGAATTTTACCGATCTCTTGGACATTGGGCGTGCCACCCAGGAAGATGATCCGGTCAAGATAGCGTTCTGCGTGCTCACGCTCTTCGATGGACTCTTCCATTTCCTTGGCTGCGAGTTTCGTCACACCCATGTCTTCCAGAAGCTTGCTGTGAAGCAGGTATTGGTTGATTGCACCGAGTTCCATCTGCAACGCCGTATTCAGGCGCTCAATAACCTTTGGATTGTTCTTCATCGAATGTCCTTCGCATATTTCCGGCAGATAATTGAGGCTGCGCCCCTCGGGGCGAGATGTGCCAGAGACGTTATGGATGTGGTCACGGGCTGTCTAGGATTCAAATCATCGCAGTTTAGCGGACTGGTTTTCTACACAGGAAACTGGGCAACCTCACAAACCGGCATCTTTCACAAGTTCTTTTCCGTTATGAAGCAGTTGGTACGCGACACTGTCACCCTCCGGATCAACCAGTGCGACAAGTTGCACCTCATCTGCCGGGAGATCTTCAATCATCAGTCCTTTTCCTTCAGGCACATAAAAAGCATCGAGCCCATAGTCCACCCCAAGCGTCGTGAGCTTTTCAGAACTGAAACTACGGCTCTTCACCCGACCTTTAAGCCAGATGAGCCCTGCCTCGCCCTCAGCCCGATCAGAGATCACGCGCATCAGTTTGGCAGGCTTTCCCTCAGCCTGCGGCTCCAAGCCAACCCATAAGGTATCCGCGTTTTCAAACCGTGACAGGTCATCCTGTCGGCTCTCAGGCAAATCTTCAGAGGAAATGCGTGTCAGAGCAAGGTTCAAAATCACGTAGTCACCGCGCAGAAGATCTCGCGGATCAATGGGCCTGAGTTCAAGAACCACAGGCTCTCCTGACCAATGGGTTTGAAGCCGATCGAACAGAGGCAGCAACACCAAAACGACAAGAACAACGGCCAAGGCGCCAAAGCGCAGAGCGTCAAGCACAAAAGAGCTTTGTTTGTTCATGGCTCAAGCCCCCTTCTCAGCCAGATCGGTTGCGCGCCGCCGGCGCAGAAAGCGCGCGGTTCCGATGCCCACAACGATCAAGATCACACCGCAGATGAAGAAGAACAACGACTGCCCCAACAAGTCACCAATGGTTTCATAAAGCAGCCACAGGCTGTTGCCACACAGCGCAGCAATGCCGAGCAGAAGCCATCCAACACGATCTTGCGTTACGCCTCTGAGCACAACCAAAAGCCCGGCGGTCAATGAAAACACCGATGCAAACACGAGGGCAAACGGCAGACCAGGCGCAAGAACACTGGCCATCACTAGTGCCGTTATTGCTGTAGGCAACGCAAACACCGAAGAGACCCGCACAGACAAAACAAGACCAGCCACGAGTCCAACAAGCGCAATGAGGGCTGGCACAAGCAGTTGCGGTGTCATGACTGTGAGCTCGGCATAACTCCACATGTGCTCCAGCAGGCCCTCACGTGGCATGTTCATCTCCGATACGAGGCTGTCACCAACAACCAGCATACGGAAAAACAGAACAAACAGAGCAAGGATAAGTCCTGCGCTTTGGAGGCTCATTCCTGACAGCCACAGGCTTTGCTGCCACCGCACGCGGTCCTGCGCCCACCAGGTGCCAATCATGCCCACCATCAACAGACAGGCTGCGAGCAACACGGTTCCTTCAAAGGCAAAGACCATCTGCTCGCGAGGGAGTTGCGCCACCCAGCGGTAGTAAAGTGCGAAACCATAGAAGATGACAAACCAGCGCCCGACAAGATTAGGTTTCCAGAGCACGTGTCCAATCGCCAATGGCAGCGCTGCTGTTGCCAACCAGCCAATCCAAACAGCAGGCTGCTCATGAAACTGCAGTGTGAAAAGCGCGACCAGCGCGACCAAGAGCGCCATTCGGCTGCCCCCAAGGAACGCAGCAGCCAACGCACCCAGCGCGCCAAGAGCCAGCCCACCGGGCCAATCTTGCGGCAGATTGTAGATCTGACCAACCAGTGCCAACCCGCTGAAGAAGATCAATGAAGCCACCAGACAAAGGATATCGGAGAGCAGATCCCATCCTTTGCGTTTGCAGGCAAAAGCCCCACCAACGCTGACAACCAACAAGGACAGCATGCCGATCAGCTTCACCATTCTCGGGATAACTTCCCAGTTGGCAGCAATGAAGGCAGCGACAGCCAGCGCCAGCGCCAGCAATCCCACGCCTGTGATGACCATGGGCAAGAGATGGGAGCGAGAGGCGCGTTCACGCACGTCCTTCAAGATTGCGCGCGCCTGCTCGTCGTTGACCCAGCCTTCCTGCTGCCAACGGGGCAGATCGCGCTCAAGCCTCTGCTTGTAAAGTGCTTCTAACATGCCTCTCCATCAAACTTGGTGTTATGCCTTTGGAATGCTCTATGCACGTAGTTTGCTTGCATGTGCCTTACCGAGAAAACAGAAAAGCGCAGCCGAAGCCGCGCTTTTAAAGGGTAGATTACTTTTTTGCAGCCCTAGGCTTCAACCTGTACTTCTGGCTTGTTCAGAATAAGGCAAGCAGCTGAAAACTCTTCATTTTTGAAGCGACGAACACGAGCGGCCTCACTGTCCTGCCCCCACTGTTCGATGTTCCAGTCTTCATCGATGTGAGCAAACTTCCAGATCTCGTCTTCACTGAAAGCCCCGTGGGCTGCTGCAAGCGCCAGCAACGCAGAGCCACTGATGCTGGTGATTGTGTGAATGGCAGAAAGTTCCAGCGGTGTGAACTGGTTGAGCCCCTCGCGAATATTCGCAGTAACCGTTTCATCCTGCTGCTGATGAATCAGGCCAGTGGTCAGCTTGAACTGCCCCTCAAACATCTCCTCACCCCAAGCCACAACCGGGTCCCACGCTTCGCTCTGGCGCTTCACCAATTCCTGTGGAGCTTCGGCGCGGTAGAACAGGTAGTCGTTGCCGGAATAACGTGCCACGTCATCCGCCACTTCGGAGAACCGGTCAGCCACAGCATCGATGGCAGAGTGGGCAATACGGGTCAGTGGCATGGTGATCGGGTCGATATTTTCTTCCTGAATCTCCCATTCAGCGGCCACCGCCTCGGCAAGATACTCTTCGTCAAACATCAGCTGTTTGCGGCTTGGCGTCTTCACGGAGCGGCCATCCAGAAGAACGGCATAGCCCCCTTTAACCGCTTCTACGCGAACCTGCTCATAAAAGCGCTTGGGCAACTCCCGACGAGACAGCTGTTTGGCTCTCTCGATCGGATCTGCAGGCCCCTTGGCAATATCTTCTGCAATCTGTTCGAAGATGTCCCGCATCAAGCAATTTCCTTCTTCCAGCCCAGCACTTCATCAAGCGCCGGAAGCAACTGTGGAAATGCGTCAATCACACGGCGCGCCCCAGCCCGCTCCAGTTCACGCGGGACATGATAGCCCCAGCTAACGCCAATGGCGTGAACCCGGGCATTGCGCGCCATTTCCATGTCAAATGACGTATCCCCAATCATAACGGTGCGCTCTGGTTGCGCGCCCGTTTCACTCATGGCCTGCATCAGCATGCCAGGATGAGGTTTGGACGGTGCTTTGTCTGCCGTCTGCACGGTTATGAACTTGCCGTGAAGGTCGTGTACCTCAACCATGTGCGCCACGCCTCGGGAATGCTTGCCCGTGGCAATACCCAGAAGAACATCCTCGCGGGCGCTCAAGGCATCCAACACCTCACGGGTACCCGGATAGAGTGGGTCATGATCAAACCCGCCTTCTCGCCGCGCGATCTTTGAGGTTCTGTATGCGTCACACATTGTAGGGACCAGATGTGCGTTCTCCTCACCAACCAGATGCAGGAAAGCCGGTTCCAGTGACAGGCCCACGATGGACAATGCGGTATGACGATCCGGCATTGGCAAACCTACTGCTTCAAAGCCCACTTCCAAGCCATGGATGATGGTGTGCTGGCTGTCCACCAGCGTGCCGTCACAGTCAAAAACCACAAGATACATTGGCGTTGAGGTCCCTTCACAAAACCAAGAGCGGAGTGGGCCAGACCTTATTCAGGCTCGGCGATCTCCGGGTCGTATTCTTTCACATCGAACCCAAGAAGGTTCCATGTCTGCTGCATGTGCGGCGGCAAGGGAGCCGACACATCAATCATCCCCGTGCCAGAAGGATGTGGAATGACAATTCGCCGTGCAAGCAAGTGCAACTTGTTCTGAATCCCGCCCGGCAGGTCCCAGTTCATGATGTTGAAGTATTTGCTGTCGCCGATAATCGGATGCCGGATATGGGCAGTATGTGCACGCAACTGGTGCGTACGGCCGGTAACTGGCTTCAGGGTAACCCATGACAGCTTCTGACCAGACTGTTCTACCACGTTGTAAAGGCTCACCGCGTGCTGCGCCTCGTCCTCGCCGTGGCGAGCAATGCGCATCCGCTCATCTTCCTCACTTCGCACCAAATAGGTCGAAATGCGGCCCTGACGCGGCTTGGGAATGCCAGCTACAATTGCCCAGTAGATCTTCCGGGTATTGCGGTGACGGAAAGACTTGGTCAGCTCCTGCGCTGCCTTGCGCGTCTTGGCCACCAGCAGGATACCCGAGGTCTCGCGGTCAAGGCGGTGCACCAGCTTGGGCTTATTGCCTTTTTGATCGGTGAAAGCTTCAAGCATGCCGTCCAGATGGCGACTAAGGCCCGAGCCGCCCTGCACGGCAAGACCGGCTGGCTTGTTCAGAACCATCACATCCTTGTCTTCATAGAGCATCATCTGCTCGATGGCGGCGCGATCGTCTTCAACCAGTTTGCTTGAACGCGGCTTGGCGTTCTTGCGGTCATCTGCCTGCACTTCCACGGAAATCGGCGGTATGCGGATCATCTGCCCGGATTCAATGCGCGTGGAACTTTCGGCACGCTTGCCATCCACCCGCACCTGACCGGTGCGCAACAGCTTTTGCAAACGGCCAAACCCAAGATCTGGATAGTGGGTCTTGAACCAGCGGTCGAGCCGCATGCCGTCTTCGTCTCTATCGACTTTTTTTGTTTGAATGCCACTCATGGGCTGGAATTCCGATTATATCGCTAAGCAGGCCGGTCAGCTAAACAGCGAGGCCACGCTTGCTCTGTTGGTTTGGTTGGCTTCCATGTGACAGCCCAAGCCTCCGAATGCAAGAGCTAGCTCTGAAAACCCGGTAAAAACTGCGATGTGCCTTGGTCTATGATGCATCTGGGAAACAGATCAGACGGCACGAGGGCTCAGGCCAGCACCTGCCGCGCCAGAGCCAAGCCACCAAACAATGCCGAGATCGACAGGATGACAGAGGCCAATGCATAAGCAAAAGCCAGCCATGGCTCTCCCCGTTCCCAGATCACGGCCACATCCAAAGAGAAGCTGGAGAAAGTTGTAAAGCCGCCAAGGAACCCGGTCGCCACCAGCAAGCGGAGTTCCGTCGATGCGTTCAGCTTTTGTGCCAGAACTTCAATGAACACGCCCATCAGAAGCGAACCTAAGATATTGCAGGTAAACGTCCCCCATGGGAAACCAGCTCCCATGAGACGAAGACCGGCCAAGGTCATGAGATGTCGACAAACAGCACCCGCGCCGCCCCCGAGGGCAACAAGGACAAGGTTTTTCATGAGGCTTCCACTCTTTAGGAACGTTGGTTGGCTGTCGATTACGCGGCAAACATGGCAATGACAAGGGAAAACTTGACAATCCGTGAGGCCACGCAGACCCTTAAAGCTCTGCCGTTTCAGGAGACTGAGAGGCACCTTCCCTGTGTTTTGCCGCCCTCGCCATGCTGGCATAAATCCCTGATATCAAATCAGCATTGGCCGTTAAATGCGGCGTTTCTTCCTCCAGAATGCTTTCGAAAAGCAGCTCCAGATGCGCGTCAAGAACCGAGACGCCACCCCCATCCCGATCAACGCCGCGCAAGAGAGCAACCAACCGCTCAGCCGCATTGAGCCGCCCCCACAAGTAATCATGTTCCCGCCAACTGCGATTGAAAAACGCACCGAACGACTGCAACTGAGCGCCCTTCAGCACACTGCCATGTTCATTCAGCGCAACCGCATCTTTCGGGCTGATACGGCTAACCGTCACCTCCCCCAGTTCGGAATGATCGGATGTGTGCTGGATCGGCAGTGTGACCGCATCATAAAAAGCAAAGCCAATGTAAGCGCGCTTGATGGGATGGCTGGACAGGCTAACTGCCAGCTCCTCATCTGCATCACTCACAACTTCATCAATCAGCAGATCGAGATCGGCCAGCCCCATCCGCTCTTGAAGAAGCCTCAAGGCCCGGTCGAGCTTGGAAGGCTCACTGAGCAGCAAATGCAGCGCTTCGCAAGCCTCACCTGTTTCTGTGCCGTAAAATGCACGGCTCCACCGATATTGCTGATAGGTGATCAACTCATAGAGGCGCTCTTTCAAAACGCCCATGCGCTGCACACATGCCGCGTCCAGTTGCTCGCTTCCAAAGATCAAATTGAGTTTGCGAATGACAGAGCGCAGCCGCCTGACCCGATAATCAATATCCAGATGTACGATGGAGACAGCAGGCTCATCTCCACCAACCATGCCGGACGCATCCCCTTCCATAGTCAAATGACGCAGGATTGCCCGCTCGAGATGATGGGTAGCCTCTCCAACACCATCATGTCCGCCCAGACGCTTGATCAGCTTTGCCAGCCGGTGGGAGAGCCGGTTCAACCGCAGCTGTTCGTAGCCTGCATAGGAGAACCCGGCATGTTCTTTCGCCATGCGTGTTGCTTCCGCACGCGCCCAGCCAAGGGCCTCAGCGGGTGTGGTGCCTTCTCCGGGCAACTGCAGGATAACGTCCACTTCCCGGTCCACATGGGGCTTGGCGGCCGCAATAACATCCTTCAAACGGCGGATGTTGCGGTTCATCTCGTCGATCTCTTTCAGATCATCGCCTATGGGCTCATTTCGCGGAATGTGGGCAAGCGCTGCCAGAATTGAACGAAAGAACCCCGGCGCTGCATAATCATGTTCCTCAGGCTCACCCGTGTCACCGGGGGTCGGGTCTACATAAAGGAGACGCCTCACGACCTCGCGCGACGCAGCGCGCTCGCTGATGCTTTCAATGACAGGCTGGAACGGCTTGTTCATAACGACGCTGCCATCGATAAACAGACGGGGCGCGCCATTTTCAAGCGGTCCCATGAGTTCTTGCTCGACAAACTGATCGCGGTGAGACCAGTCGGCGTTGAGGCTCTTCACCACCCTGTCCATTTCTTCCACGGAGGCTGGCGGAAATGCGCCGGGGAATGATGCGGTGGCTCTGGCGGCAAAAACATGGCTGGGCGCACAGTCCGCCCCCAATTGTGACTTGATGCCATCGATTCCATCGTTGCGCGCAAGAAACTTGAGAAGCCGGCGATGCTCAATCTCATGGGTGCTGCTGTGTGCACTCAACGGCACGGTCCGTTTCACACCAAAGTAATCCGTCAAAGTGACGAACAGCTCCAATTTCTGACCCAGCGGGATAAGGGTGTCACCACGATCCTCTAGATCCATCGCATTGCATGCTTCAAGCATCCAGCGGGCAAAACGGGCACCTGAGAAGGGCGGCTCGAACCACCTACTAGACATGAACCAGTGCAACTTGCGCCGCGCCTCCGGATTGTCGGGGTCCTGCTCCAGCACCAGCCCCAATATTCTGCCGATAATGGGTGCCAAAACGCGCTTTGCCAGCCGTGTCACGCCTCTCGGTTTCCCGCAGAGTTGGGTCACATCCGCCTTCTCCAGCCAGAGACTGCGGTGGGAATCAAGTGGGAGGTCATGAGCAATTGCTCGGGCCAGCATGATGCCGTTAATGCCACCGGCGGAAGCGCCGGAAATGGCATCGATCACCACTCTTAGGTCCAGATCAGGGTGAAGGGTTCGCAAGATATGATAGTAGGAGGCCGTCGAGCCCCTTAGCTCCGCCCCCGCGCCATCCAACGGCACGCCCTTTGCCCGCGCCTCTTCAAGCGCCTTGGAAGCACGTTGCAAGTTGAGAAGTTCGCGCGTAACGCCATGCATGTAAACGGCAAGTGAAACGCCGCCATACAGCACCAAAGCCAATCTGAGTTCTATCTGACGCATGGGCCGCTCACCTATTGCAAGTGCCCAGTTTGCTCAGGAAAGGAGGCACTGGCAAGTGACGGGTATTCACAGACCGGTCAAGAAGAGCCGTTTCGCTCCCGCCGCAACCTCTCCCAGTATGCCAGCCGTTTGCGCAAGTCCCGCTCAAATCCGCGCTCGGGTGGGTCGTAAAACGTCTGACGCCCCATCTTTTCGGGAAAGTAATCCTGTCCGGAAAAGCCATCGGGCGCATCATGGTCGTACTGGTAGCCCTCGTTGTAGCCCATGTCCTTCATCAGCTTTGTTGGCGCATTGAGAATATGCTTTGGCGGCACAAGCGAGCCATTCTCCCGCGCAGCTCGTCGAGCAGATTTGTAGGCCACATACACACCGTTCGATTTTGGTGCGGTTGCCAGATAGACGCAGGCCTGCGCCAAGGCCAGCTCTCCCTCCGGCGAACCCAACATGTGAAAGGCGTCCTTGGCGGCATTGGCTTGCACCAACGCGTTCGGATCCGCCAAGCCGATGTCTTCCACCGCCATTCGGATCAACCGCCGGGCGATGAACATGGGGTCCTCGCCGCCGTCCAGCATGCGCCCCATCCAATACAGCGCCGCGTCAGGATCCGACCCGCGCACTGATTTGTGCAAAGCGGATATCAGATTGTAATGACCGTCCTTGGTCTTGTCGTAGATGGGAGCCCGGCGCTGAACGATATCTGTCAGGCGCTCGGTGTTGAAAATCTCGCCATCGCCAGCTGTGCGCCACACGTCTTCAGCAAGCGTAAGGGCCGAACGGCCGTCACCATCTGCCATGCGGATGAGGGAAAGCCGGGCTTCCTGGTCAAGCGGCAGCGGCTTTTCCATTTCTTCCTCAGCGCGGGCCAAAAGCCCATCCAATGCCTCTTCATCAAGGCTCTGGAAGACCAGCACATGAGCACGCGACAACAAGGCCGCATTCAGCTCAAAGCTCGGGTTTTCCGTGGTGGCCCCAACAAGAGTGATGGTGCCGTCTTCCATCACCGGCAGGAAGCTGTCGAGCTGCGCCCGGTTGAAGCGATGAATCTCATCAACGAACAACAGCGTACCGCGCCCTGTCAAACGCCGCGCACGCGCCGCTTCAAAACACTTCTTAAGATCAGAAACACCGGAAAAAATCGCAGAAATCTGCTCGAAATCCAGATCCGTTTCATTGGCCAGCAGCCGGGCAATTGTGGTTTTCCCTGTTCCGGGAGGCCCCCAGAAAATGAGGGAGCCCAACGACCCGGAGCGCAACATGCGGCTCAGAATACCATCGGCACCAATGAGATGCTCCTGGCCAACGACCTCGCTGATTTTCGACGGGCGCATGCGATCGGCAAGCGGTCTGTTGCCGCTTTTGTCCAAGCCTGCGGAAGAAAAAAGATCACTCATGGAAGAACTTCTAGCAGAAAAACGGAATTGGCCGGACTGAAAAGCCCGGCCATCCATACCTTAACCTCGAACTGACAGGCGGCGCAATCGACCATCCCGTCGGATCTCCAGCAGCCATCCCCGTGGCCGCTGGCGCGCAGCACGTTCCAGTACCCGCGTGTTTTCAATTTCAACGCCGTTGATCGCGACGATGATATCCCCACGGCGCAGGCCGATATACTGAGCATTTGAGCCATTTTCGATATCGGCTATCACCACTCCATAGTACTCATCCGGCACGCGAAGTTCCTCTGCGACCGCTGGCGACAGGTTCATGACCGTCGCCCCGGAAAACGGGGAGCGTCCGCCGATGTCTCGGGTATCGCGCGGGATGCTCTCAGGTGCCGCTTCCAGCGCCACGTCAAGGGCAACCTCATCGCTGCCGCGCAAAATGCGGAAGGTTGCTTCCGACCCGATCTGGCGCGTTGCAAGACGATAGCCAAAGGAATCTGGATCATTGATCTCATTTTCACCAACAGAAACAATAAGATCACCCACTTCAAGACCCGCCCGCTCTGCAGGACTGTCGGGGAAGATGCGCGTCACCAGCACACCGCGTGGACGGTCAAGACCAAGACCGAGCGCAATGTCTGATGAAACCGGCTGAAGACTCGCCCCAATCCATGGGCGCCGGACATAGTCGCCATCACCCGCAGCTGCTGCGACCACTTTCACCATGTTGGCCGGGATGGCAAACCCGATGCCATTGGACCCACCAGAGCGGGAAAAAATAGCGGTGTTGATGCCGACCAGATTGCCGCGCACATCTATGAGTGCACCACCTGAGTTACCTGGGTTGATGGCTGCGTCGGTTTGAATGAAAAACTGATAATCTGAAACGCCAACCTGCGTTCGCGCAACCGCAGAGACGATGCCCTGGGTCACGGTCTGGCCTACACCAAACGGGTTCCCGATGGCCAGCACCAGATCCCCCACCTCAAGCTGATCGGAATCCGCAAACGGGATGTAGGGAAAGTTATCCCCCTCTCCCTTGATCTTCAGGACGGCAAGATCAGTCCGCTCATCCTTGAGCACGATCTCAGCATCAAATTCGCGCCGATCGGAAAGCGCTACGCGGACTTCATCAGCGTCCTGAATGACGTGATGGTTGGTTATGATGATACCCTGATCGGAGATGATGACACCCGAGCCCAGAGAGTTCTGGACGCGCTTGCGGGTGCGCGGCTCACCAAAGCCACCGCGGTCACCAAAAAAGCGGCGGAAGAACGGATCATCAAAGAACGGGGAAATTCGCTGGCGTTGCTCAACTGTGCGAGTGGCATACACATTGACCACCGCTGGCGCGACCTTCTTCACCAGCGGTGCGAAGGAAAGCTGAATTTCCGCGTTGTTTGAAGGAACAACCTGTTCCGCCTGTGCGCTCGCGGAAACACCAAAGGCTGCAGACAGCAAGACACCCACCGCTACGGCAGCACTTGTGACCGAAGCACGAAAATCAATCATGATGAAAACCCCAAATTTGGCTGATCCCTCTTGGATCAAACAGAGGAAGCATTCCACACATAGGGGCACAATATGGAAATGAAAAGGCTGATCTCCGGTTGTGGAAACCCACTCCAGAAACCAGCCTTAAATTTGGACGGGCAGGATCTTGGGGCCTAGCCGGCCTTCACCTCCTCAAGATAACCAGAGACCAACTCTGACACGCGATTGGCCCGTTGGTGCAACTGAAGCACGGCCTGCTGAACTTCATCAGCACCCTGCCCCGTCGTCCCGGCCATTTCACTCACCTTGTTGATCGCCTGCGCCACCTCGGAGGACCCACCTGTGACCTGCTGAATGTTCAGCGAGATTTCGCCCGTTGTCTTGGCCTGCTCTTCGATGGCATTGGTCACGGTTCCCGCGACCTCATTCATCTGGGCGATCACCTGAATGACCTCGCGGATTGCCTCAACAGCGTTCTCGGTTTCCGACTGTACGGCCTGGATCTGACCGCTGATTTCATGGGTGGCCCGTCCGGTTTGGTTGGCCAGCTCCTTCACCTCAGCGGCAACGACAGCAAACCCTTTGCCAGCCTCGCCTGCACGGGCGGCCTCAATGGTGGCGTTAAGCGCCAACAGATTGGTTTGCTCGGCGATATCGCTGATAAGAGTGACAACCTCGTTGATGCGGGCAGCCGCGTTCTGCAAGCCTGTTACCGTCTCCTGCGCATGATGCGCCCGTTGCGCCGCCTCATTGGAAATTTCATTGGACTTGGCAAGATCCCGGTCGATTTCGCCAACGGTGACGGTCAGTTCTTCGGTGGCCCCTGCTACGGCCTGAAGGCCATGCAGCGACTGATCTGAGGCAGCAGCGGCTGTCTGAGCTTCCGAGGCTGTAATCTCGGAGACCTGCGCCATCTGCTGAGCTGATCCCTCCAACTGGCGCAAGGCCTCATTCACATCCCCAATCACCTCGGTCACATTCTGATCAAAGGCGAGATTGAGCTGCACAAGACGTTCCGCCACCTGTGCCTGACGGAGCTGTTCCGCTTCACGCTCAAGTGTCAGCTCCTTTTCACGGCGCAAGCCATCACGAAACGCCGCCACGTTGCCCGCAATCTCTCCGATTTCGTCACCACGCTCGGTGCCGGGAACATCGGTCTCCAAATCGCCTTCACGGATTTTGCTGATGGCTGCTGACAGACGAGAAAGCGGACGGGTTATGTAGGCAGCGATCCCAAAACCTGCAGCAAGCACCACAACCTGAATGATCAACGCCGACGTCACGATCGAAGTGAAAACACTCCAGGAGGCCGCGTTGGCTTCATCCAGACTGATTTCAGTCACCACCGCGCCCGGTCTGCCGAAAATATCAATGGCCTCGACGCGATATTGCTTGCCGCCCTCCTCATGGCGCGCACTCTCAGCCAGCGAAGCCACAACGTCCGTGGGAAGGCCCCCGTACGTGCTCAGCAGTGGTGCGGATTGATCCAGCACCGGTGTCGAAAGCAGACGGCCTTCCCCATCCAGAAGGTAACTCTGAGCCGTTTCGCCAATGAGCAAGGGCTTGCTTAAAATTTCATCCCAGAAACTCTTGTTGAGCCGCACCATGACAACGCCGCTCAGCTCCAAACCGCCAAACCCCTCGATATAGACCGGCGTTGCAACAAAGCGACTCGCCTCCCCACCAGCAGGAGCGTAAGGCGCGACATCAGACACAACCACCTCACCGGCCGGTGCCTCCAGGGCGGCTTGGTAGGTTTCATCCACTGCGGTTGCCTTGATGGCCTCGTCGCTCACGTTGGAGAGGAAGTCACCAGACTTGGTCACGGTGTAAAGCGCCAAACCGTTCATGTCGAAGAACAGAATATCGGCGTAGTTGCCGTTCTGCCAACGCTTCAGAAAGTCCTGATGAATGCCCTCGTGCTTGGAGCCATAAAGACTGTCAGAGCCTTTAAGAACCGCCGCACGCTCATCGGCGCTCTTTGCCAAACCTTGGTAAGTTGCTTGAATATCTGCGAGATTTCCCGATAGCTCCGCCGCCAACGGCAGCTCTGCGATCAACTGGCCCATGTTCGCGCTTGATGCCATAGCGACAAGATCGCTCTTGCTGTCATCGATGGCCCGCTGAAGCTGTTCTGCGCTATTGCGCGATGTGAGGGTCATCTGCACATCGGCGCCCGCCTGAATGCCTTGCTGTGCCTCCTTTTGGGCAAAGTACCCAACACCTGCACTCGCAAGCAAGGCCAAGCCGATCACGCTGACCGGAACCAATACCTTAAGTGATAAGAGCCTTGATTGTTTGCCCGTTTCTGGCTGTTCTTTGTGTGTTGGCCGCACAATCCCCTCCGTAATTTTTCGGGGGCAGTGTACCCATGGAAAAGCTAAACAGAGTGTAAATGTCGGCCTACCACCTTTGGTGAAAGGAAAGGCACAAATGCACGCTTGATATGCAAAACCCGCGCTGGTGGGCGCGGGTTTCAACTAGATCAAACTCAAAGCAATCACTGAGGCTTGGTCAGGCCACACGGATGTCGTTGAGATAGTCCTCCACAAGACCGCGCAGTGCCTCGGATTGCTCAGTAAGGTTATTGGAGGCAGAAAGCACATTCTCAGCTTCCGTACCTGTGTCCCCTGCAATTGAGCTTACCTTGGTGATGGACTGCGTTACTTCCATGGAGCCAGCCGTGACCTGCTGAATGTTGCTTGAGATATCGGTGGCTGTTGCCGCCTGCTCCTCAATCGCACCGGCAATGGCCGTTGAAACCTCGTTGATGGTGCCAATGACCTGAGAGATTTCCTTGATCGCCATCACAGCCTTTTCGGTTTCAGCCTGTACCGCCTGAATCTGCACACCGATCTCGCCAGTTGCTTGCCCCGTCTGGTTCGCCAGGCCCTTGACCTCAGCAGCCACAACGGCAAAGCCCTTTCCGGCTTCTCCTGCCCGCGCTGCTTCAATGGTGGCATTCAGTGCCAGAAGGTTGGTCTGATCTGCAATGTCATTGATGATCGAAACAACCTCACCGATGCGCTGCGCCGCCTCCAGAAGACCGTTTACAGAGCCTTCCGCATCAACCGCCATTTGCTTTGCTTCGGCAGATACATCTGCTGAACGGCGAACTTCGCGGTCAATTTCACCGACAGTTGCAGACAACTCTTCGGCAGCTCCAGCAACGGCCTGGAGATTGACCAAGGACTGCTCGGAAGCAGAGGATACGGTTTGGGCTTCCGCATTGGTACGCTCAGACATGCTCGCCATGGTGCGCGCCGTGGTCTGCAAGGTGCTGCCGGCAGAACTGACAGAGCCGAGAATCTCTCGTACGCTCTGATCAAACTTCCGCGTCAGCTCTTCCATGTACTGACCACGCTCAATCCGCTCGGCTTGAGAGCGCTTCTGCTCTTCATCCAGTTCGCGCGCCCGCTTCAGCCCATTACGGAAGTTCTGCACTGCGCGACCAATGTCACCGATCTCATCCTTGCGGCCTGCTTCCTGAACCTCGATGTCCAACTCCCCTTCCTCGATCTTGCGCAGGGTGCGACCAAGACGAGAGAGCGGCGCGGAGATCTGACGTGCAAACAGGTAGCCAATCACACCAATGATCAAGAGAACCACGATGGAACTGATGACAATTGATTGAGCAAGCGCGTACACACCAGCCAGGGACTCAGCCACGGATGCTTCTGCGATCACAGCAGCCTTGAAGCCCGTCAACGATAGTGGCGCCGCAACAATGAACTTGCCCTGAGCTACCGTTAAGCCTTGGTCAGTTGCGCTGCTTGAAGCGTCAAAACCAGAAAGCGCCGCCAAAGCTTCTTCCGGCATGGACTGCCTTAGAGCCGTCGGCTCACTTGCCAGTGGCATGTTGGAATAGATTTCGCCTCTGTCGGAGACCAGATAGGTCTGCCCAGTCTCACCCAAGCCGGTACGGTCTGCCAGAATGGCGTCAAAGAAACCGCTGTCGAGACGGACAACGATGACCCCTTCCCGGCTCGTGCCTGCCATTCCTTCAATAAAGACAGGGGTGGCAATGAAGAGTGATGGCGTGTCATTCGCCAAGCCATACTGCTGGTAATCGCTTAAGATCACCGTACCATCCTCGGCTTGTGCAGCCTCGGTGTAAGCACGCCCCAAACCACTGTCCAAAATGGCAGCGTCATCGGCTGTACGGAACAACTCTGCTGATTTTGTTACCGAGTAGAGGATGTGACCGTCATTGTTAAAGACGAGGATGTCGGCATAGCCGCCATTCTTGAAGCTTGTTACAAAATCGCCGTGAACGCCTGCATGCCGCCAGGAATACATGGTCGAATTGCCGTTCCCGGTAATCTCCACGCGTTGATCGAGACTAGACCCATCCGGACGATAGAAAGACAGAACACTGTCGCGGTCTTCGCCGATATTTCGATAGGCGGTTTGAAGATCCTTCATCACCGTTTCCATCGCATTGGTCTTTGCCATGCGAAGGATGTCGGCTTCAATCTGCCCCATTCGCAACTCAAGCAAGTTGCGGCGAGACTCAGCCAAAAGCTCAAGCTCACCCTGTTTGGCCTCAGTCAAAGAAGCCTGTCCGTTGTGATAAGCCAAATAGCCAATCACAAGACTAGAGACAATTGCCAAACCCACCATGATGATAGGCAACCGAACGCCTATCCGATGAAACATATTTTGGTCTGCGGCCGAAACCCCAGCACCTAAATCCGTCGCGCTCTCCCGCATTGCAAAATGCCCCACTATTTTTGAAGTATGAAAAAACTAGGGATTGAGGCTTAACCGAAGCTTAAACCCAATGCTAAATCGTCTAACCAATATTGCGGGAATGCGGCTCTACGCCTTGAAATTACACAGGTATTCAACTTTTACGTGCAAATACGCACTAATCCGAATAAGGCCTTGAACTGACTTCGGACATCAAAAGCACCAAACAAAAAAGGCGCCTCCACTGGAGACGCCTTTTTTAAATTTATATCGGCAAAGCCTTATGCTGCGTTTTCAGCAGCTTCTTCTGCTTCAACGCGAGCACGGTCTTCAGCGCCGCGTGCTTCAACATCGCGATCGACAAATTCGATCACAGCCATTGGAGCACTGTCACCATGACGGAAGCCTGCCTTCAGTACGCGGGTGTAACCACCTTCACGTTCCTTGTAGCGCTCTGCCAGAGTGTCGAACAGCTTGCGAACCATTGCAACGTCGCGGATCTGAGAGATCGCCTGACGACGTGCGTGGAGGTCGCCACGCTTTCCGAGAGTGATGAGTTTATCTGCAATTGGACGCAGCTCTTTTGCCTTCGGAAGCGTCGTTACAATCTGCTCATGCTTGATGAGCGATGCAGCCATGTTAGCAAACATTGCCTTACGGTGGCTTGACGTCCGATTGAGCTTGCGGCCGGATTTTCCGTGGCGCATGGCCCTCTCCTTCAATTAACTACGCAGCGGTCGCATCGGACCACTTGGGGCCGAGGGCCCCGTTTAGCTTAATACTGGTGGTCTTCGTAGCGCTTAGCCAGCTCGTCGATATTTTCAGGTGGCCAGTTTGCCACTTCCATACCGAGATGCAGACCCATCTGCGCCAGAACTTCTTTGATCTCATTCAGAGACTTACGACCGAAGTTCGGTGTGCGAAGCATTTCTGCTTCAGTCTTCTGGATCAGATCACCAATATAGACGATGTTGTCGTTCTTCAGGCAGTTTGCAGAACGTACAGACAGTTCCAGTTCATCAACCTTCTTGAGCAGTGCTGGGTTGAACGCCAGTTCTGCAACGGTCTCTTCCTGAACTTCACGAGTTGGCTCTTCAAAGTTCACGAAGATGGAAAGCTGATCCTGAAGGATACGGGCCGCATAAGCGATCGCATCTTCCGGGACAACGGACCCATCGGTTTCAACGTTCAGGGTGAGCTTGTCATAGTCGAGAACCTGACCTTCACGGGTGTTCTCTACCTTGTAGCTTACCTTCTTAACTGGTGAATACAGGCTGTCCACCGGGATCAGGCCGATTGGCGCATCTTCCGGACGGTTTGCAGCTGCAGGAACATAACCCTTACCAGTGTTTGCAGTGAACTCGATGCGAACTTCGGCGCCCTCATCAAGGTTACACAGCAGCAGGTCAGGGTTCAGAACTTCAACGTCACCAACAGTCTCAATGTCGCCTGCATAAACAGCACCTGGACCCTGCTTGCGCAGAACCATGCGCTTTGGACCTTCATTGTCCATACGCAGAGCGATTTCCTTGATGTTCAGGATGATGTCGGTGACATCTTCACGAACGCCCGGGATGGAAGAGAACTCATGCAGAACGCCATCGATCTGGATCGCAGTCACTGCAGAACCCTGAAGGGAGCTGAGCAGGATGCGGCGCAGAGCGTTACCAAGGGTCAGACCATAGCCACGCTCAAGAGGTTCTGCAACCACAGAAGCCTTGAAACGCGGGTCGTCGCCAGGGCGTACGTCCAGCTTGGTTGGTTTAATCAGTTCTTGCCAGTTTTTCTGAATTGTCACGTTCTAATCCCCTCGGCTATCTCGTTGGAGCATAAAAGCCCAACTATCCGTTGCCATGGGTTGAAAACATGCCTGACGAAAAGTCAGACGCGGCGACGCTTGCGCGGACGGCAACCGTTGTGAGGGATCGGCGTTACGTCGCGAATGGACGTAATGACGAAACCACCGGCCTGCAACGCACGCAGAGCAGATTCACGACCTGAACCAGGACCACGAACTTCGACCTCAAGGGTACGCATGCCGTGTTCGGCTGCCTTGCGACCAGCGTCTTCGGCTGCGACCTGAGCGGCATAAGGGGTAGACTTACGAGAACCCTTAAAGCCGAGCGCGCCAGCAGACGACCAAGAGATCGCATTGCCCTGAGCATCGGTAATGGTGATCATGGTATTGTTGAACGTAGAGTTCACATGCGCGATACCGGAAGTGATGTTCTTCCGCTCGCGACGACGCACACGCGTCGAATCCTTAGCCATTCTTATTTCCTTTGATATCTACACCGCCGTAACAACCGGCGGCTCCACCTGACGAGCGCCGGTGAAATTACTTCTTCTTACCAGCGATCGCCTTCGCAGGACCCTTACGGGTGCGTGCGTTCGTGTGGGTGCGCTGACCGCGAACCGGCAGGCCACGACGGTGGCGCAGGCCACGGTAGCAACCAAGGTCCATCAGACGCTTGATGTTCATCGCTGTTTCACGACGCAGATCACCTTCTACGAGGTAGTCAGCATCGATCGTTTCACGGATCTTCAGGACGTCAGCGTCCGAAAGTTCATTGACGCGAGATGTTGCAGCGATACCGACCTTGTCGAGAATCTCCTGCGCGAACTTCGGGCCAATACCGTGAATGTACTGCAGCGCAATCAGGGTGCGCTTGTTCGTCGGAATGTTGACGCCAGCAATACGGGCCACGTTACTTCTCCTTTACGAGGAAACGACCATCGTCCCCTCTCCAAATTTCTGTCCAGCCACTCGCGAACGATATGAATGTAGACAGCAAAAAGTTACCCCGGTTTCCCAAGGAAAACCGGCGCAAATCGAAAATTCATCGATGTGCGCCGGTCTTTACTGTATTCCAAGTGCCAACGCAAGCGCTGACATGAAATTCCGCAGATATTAATCCGCGTTAAGAAAGAGCTGCATCAATCTGAGATGCGACCTCTTCGACGGAACGCATTCCGTCAACCTTCTTGAGCATGCCGCGCTGCTCGTAGTAGTCCACGAGCGGAGCGGTTTGTTCATTGTAAACGGCGAGACGCTTCTTCAGCGCCTCAGCGTTGTCATCGGAACGAACCTCGGCACTCTCACGAGCACGCTTTTCGATACGTTCCAGAAGGATCTTTTCATCGACGACCAGCTGAACAACGCCTTCAAGCTTGATGGCCTTGTCAGAAAGGATGTCTGCCAATGCGTCTGCCTGGGCAATGGTGCGCGGGAAACCATCAAGGATAAACCCATTCGCACAATCAGGTTCTTCGATGCGCTCGGAAATGATCTTGGAGATCAGATCGTCAGACACAAGGTCACCGCGATCAAGAACGTCTTTGACCTGAAGGCCAACTTCCGTCCCTGCAGCGACGGCCGCGCGAAGCATGTCACCGGTAGAAAGCTGGACAATGCCGTGCTTTTCGACCAGACGAGCCGCCTGCGTGCCCTTGCCCGCACCTGGAGGGCCTAACAGAATAAGCCTCATTTACGTTTCCCCCTCAGCTTTGTTTTCTTCACGAGCCCTTCGTACTGATGCGCCAGCAGATGCCCCTGAACCTGTGAAACAGTGTCCATTGTTACGCTAACGACAATCAAGAGGGAAGTACCACCAAAATAGAATGGAACGCCCGTAGCAGAGATAAGGAACTCTGGAAGCAAACAAACGAGTGTGATGTAAATTGCGCCTACCACAGTGATGCGTGTCAGAACGTGGTCAATGTATTCTGCGGTTCGCTCCCCCGGACGGATGCCCGGAATGAAGCCGCCATGCTTCTTCAGGTTGTCTGCTGTATCGGACGGATTGAAGACAATCGCCGTATAGAAGAAACAGAAGAAGATGATAAGCGCCGCATAAAGCACCATGTAAGCTGGCTGACCATGACCCAGAAGAGCCGTAATGGTCGTCAGCCACTCGTTGCCACCGGAAGCATCAGCTCCTTGAAAGCTGGAAAGCGTCGCTGGAACGAGAAGAAGAGATGACGCAAAAATTGGAGGAATCACACCGGCGGTATTCAGCTTCAGCGGAAGGAATGAGGTATTGCCTTCATAAAGCTTGTTGCCATGCTGCCTTCTTGGATACTGGATCAGGAGGCGCCGTTGGGCACGTTCCATGAACACGATGATCGCAATAACAACGATGGACAGAATGATAACTGCCAGAATGATTGGAGTTGCAAGCGCGCCCTGACGACCGAGTTCCAAAGTGGAAGCAATTGCAGAAGGCAGACCCGCAACAATACCCGCAAAGATGATCAGCGAAATACCGTTACCAACGCCACGTGAGGTGATCTGTTCACCCAGCCACATCAGGAACATGGTACCGCCAACAAGCGTAATCACAGCGGAGATGCGGAAGAACATACCCGGGTCCTGAACCACATTGGCCGCCTCAAGACCAACGGAAATACCGTAGGCCTGGAAGGTTGCCAGGATCACCGTACCGTATCGGGTATACTGGTTCATCTTTTTCCGGCCGCTCTCCCCTTCCTTCTTCATTTGCTCCAAAGAAGGAACAACGGAAGTCATCAACTGAATGATAATGGAAGCAGAGATGTACGGCATGATGCCAAGAGCGAAGATCGCCATACGTTCCACGGCGCCGCCGGAGAACATATTGAACAGGCCGATGATGCCAGTCTGTGCCTGACCAAAAACCTGTGCAAGCGCTTCTGGATCAATACCGGGAAGCGGTATGTAAGTACCGAACCGATACACCAAAAGCGCACCCAGTGTGAACCAAATGCGCTTCTTGAGTTCCTCGGCCTTGGCAAAGGCAGAAAAGTTTAGATTTGAAGCAAGTTGCTCGGCAGCAGATGCCATTCCGCGCTCCGGTCAGTTTGGATACACCAAAAAAAAGAGCAAGGCCTATTCGGCCTTAGCTCCCTTGATTACGACCTTGCCGCCTGCCTTCTCAACTGCTTCAACAGCAGTCTTGGAAGCGCCAGCAATTTCGAAAGTCACAGCAGTTTTGAGTTCGCCGTCTGCGAGGAGACGGACACCGTCCCGTACGCGCTTGACAACGCCTGCTGCTTTAAGTGTTTCAACTGTGACCGGTGCGGAAGCATCAAGCTTGCCCGCTTCGATTGCAGTCTGAACACGGCCCAAGGACACTACGTTGAAGTCCTTGGCAAAGATGTTGGTGAAGCCGCGCTTTGGAAGACGGCGATGCAATGGCATCTGACCACCTTCGAAGCCCTTGATGGCTACACCTGAACGGGACTTCTGACCTTTAACACCACGGCCGCCGGTCTTGCCCTTGCCGGAACCGATACCGCGTCCTACGCGGGTACGGTCCTTAACAGCACCCGGATTGTCCCGGAGTTCGTTAAGTTTCATCTGTTTTTCTCCCGGCTCTCGTTACGCTTCGTCAACGATACGAACGAGATGCTGAACCTTACGGATCATGCCGCGCACTTCAGGAGTATCCTTCAGGGTGCGACGACGGTGCATCTTGTTCAGTCCAAGGCCGATCAGCGTTGCGCGCTGATCAGCAGGACGGCGCAGCGGGCTGCCGATCTGTTCGACCGTTACGGTCTTTTCATTCGCCATGACACTAACCCTTGTTCATGTCTAAGACGGATCCCTACCGAGGATTAACCCTCGGAAGGAGCCGCTGCCGCTTCGTCGTTGTCGCGACGACGAGCCTGAATGGTAGAAACCTTGAGGCCACGACGTGCCGCAACTGAACGTGGGCTGTCTTCCTTCTTCAGCGCTTCAAACGTCGCACGAACCATGTTGTACGGGTTAGAAGTGCCAGTTGATTTTGCAACCACGTCCTGAACGCCGAGCGTTTCGAACACAGCACGCATTGGACCACCTGCGATGATACCAGTACCCGCAGGTGCTGCACGCATCATGACCTTGCCTGCGCCGTGACGGCCTTCAACGTCGTGGTGAAGGGTACGACCTTCACGAAGTGGTACCCGGATCATAGACCGCTTGGCAGCTTCAGTTGCCTTGCGGATTGCCTCAGGTACTTCGCGGGCCTTACCGTGACCAAAGCCTACACGGCCCTTCTGGTCTCCAACAACAACCAGCGCAGCAAAGCCAAAGCGACGACCGCCCTTGACCACTTTTGCGACACGGTTGATGTGAACGAGCTTATCGACAAATTCGCTGTCGCGCTCTTCGCGATCCCGGTTGTCCTGTCTCGCCATATTATCGTCTTCCGTTCTCTCTTTGCATCGTTAGATGCAGATCAGAAATTCAGGCCGCCTTCACGAGCAGCATCCGCCAGGGCCTTAACACGGCCGTGGAACAGATAACCGCCACGATCAAACACGACATCCTTGACACCTGCAGCAATCGCACGTTCAGCGATCAGCTTGCCAACTGCTTCGGCCGCAGCCTTGTCAGCACCGGTCTTCAAGGAGCTCTTCACGTCCTTCTCGATCGTGGACGCAGCTGCCAGGGTCTTACCCTGCGCATCGTCGATGATCTGAGCATAAATCTGCTTGGACGAGCGGAAAACGGACAGACGAGGACGTCCATTCGCTACCTTTTTTAACGAACGGCGGACGCGAGCGCGACGACGTTCGAATTGATTGTTCGCCATGATCGGTTCCGTTACTTCTTCTTGCCTTCCTTACGGACGATGAACTCATCCGCGTATCGAATACCCTTGCCCTTGTATGGCTCAGGTGGACGCCACTCGCGAATATTCGCTGCGACTTGTCCAATCTGCTGCTTATCGATACCGCTGAGAACGATTTCGGTAGGCTTAGGGCAAACGATGTTAACTCCCTGAGGGATGTCGAACTTGACATCATGGGAGAAACCGAGAGCAAGATTCAGTGTATTACCCTGAACTTGGGCACGGTAACCAACACCCTGGATTTCCAGCTTCTTTTCGTAGCCAGATGTCACACCAGTGATAAGGTTCGCGATCATTGTACGGCTCATGCCCCACATAGAACGCGCTGCCTTAGTCTGGTTGCGCGGATCAACGCGGATGCCGTCATCAGTCATCTCGACCAGAACAAGGTCATTGACCACGAAGGAGAGTTCCCCCTTCGGGCCTTTGACCGCTACTTCCTGGCCGTTGATCGTTGCCGTTACCCCGCTAGGCACGGGGACTGGCTTTTTGCCAATTCGAGACATAGGATCAACCTGTCAGTTAATGTATTATATGTAGTGGTAGTGCCGCATCAGAAGACGCGGCACAGAACCTCACCGCCCACGTTCTTGTCGCGAGCTTCATGGTCTGCCATCACACCCTGAGGCGTGGACAGAATAGATACACCCAAACCGTTTGCAACGTGAGGGATGTTCTTCACTGAGGAGTACACGCGACGACCAGGCTTAGATACGCGCTCAATGGTGCGGATCACTGGTTCGCCATCAAAGTACTTCAGTTCAATTTCGAGTTCAGACTTACCGCTCTCGAAAGAGACGGTTGTATAGCCACGGATATAACCTTCCGAGGCCAATACGTCCAGTACCCGAGCGCGCAATTTTGATGCAGGTGTAGAAACCTTGCTCTTGCGGCGCATTTGTGCATTACGAATGCGTGTCAGCATATCGCCGACTGGATCGGAAATCGACATTACCGTAACTCCTTACCAGCTCGACTTCACGAGACCCGGGATCTTGCCCAGGGAACCCAGCTCACGGAGCGCAATACGCGACATCTTGAGCTTGCGGTAGAAACCGCGTGGGCGACCTGAAACTTCACACCGGTTGCGTACTCGTGTAGGCGCGGAATTGCGCGGCAGCTTAGAGAGCTGCAAACGCGCATTGAACCGCTCCTCAAGAGACAGGCTTTCGTCTTTGGCCTTGGCCTTCAACTCAGCGCGCTTAGCAGCGTACTTTGCTACAAGACGCTCGCGCCGCTTGTTCTTCTCGACCGCGCTTTTCTTCGCCATCGTCTGTCCTCGTTCCTTTCCCGTATACCGCGATTATTTGCGGAACGGGAAGTTGAACGCGCGCAGCAGTTCACGCGCTTCGTCATCGTTAGTTGCCGTGGTGCAAACCACGATGTCCATACCCCGCATGGAATCGACCTTATCGTAGTCGATTTCAGGGAACACGATTTGCTCCTTCAGGCCCATGGCATAGTTGCCGCGACCGTCAAAGCTCTTCGGGTTCAGACCGCGGAAGTCACGTACGCGTGGAAGCGCAATCGTGATCAGGCGATCAAGGAATTCAAACATCTGGTTACGACGAAGGGTTACCTTAGCACCGAGCGGCATGCCCTCACGAACCTTAAAGGTCGCGATAGACTTCGTCGCACGGGTAATAACCGCTTTCTGACCAGCAATCAAGCTCAGCTCTTCTGCTGCAGAACGAACCTTCTTGCTGTCACCAACTGCTTCACCAACACCCATGTTCAAAACGACCTTGTCAATAGACGGGATCATCATCGGGTTGGTGTAGTTAAACTTCTCCTGGAGCTGACCACGCACTACGTCAGAGTAGTGCGTCTTCAGCCGTGGGATGTAATTAGCGTCAGCCATCAATCACATCTCCCGAACGCTTGGCGATACGTACAGTAACGCCATCTTCGTTGGTCTTGAAACCGACGCGAGTTGGCTTGCCATCCTTAGGATCAACGATGGCAATGTTGGACAGCTGGATAGGAGCTTCCTTAGAAATGATGCCACCCTCGCTCTGCTGGGTCTGGCGTTGGTGACGACGCACCAAATTAACGCCACGCACGACAGCGCGATTTTCAGATGGGAGCATCTGGATAACTTCCCCAGTCTTGCCCTTGTCACGACCGGCGATTACGACGACCTTGTCGCCCTTTTTAATTTTCGCAGGCATCAGAGCACCTCCGGCGCAAGCGAAATGATCTTCATGTGATTTTTGCCACGCAGTTCACGAGGAACTGGGCCAAAAATACGAGTTCCGATCGGTTCTTTATTGTTGTTGATCAGCACGGCCGCATTGCGGTCGAAACGGATCACGCTGCCATCGGCGCGGCGGATATCCTTAGCCGTGCGCACGACGACTGCTTTCATCACATCGCCCTTTTTAACACGACCCCGAGGGATAGCTTCCTTGACAGACACTACGATGATGTCGCCTACAGAAGCGTACTTCCGCTTGGAGCCGCCGAGCACTTTGATGCACTGGACACGACGTGCGCCGGAATTATCGGCCACATCGAGGTTAGTTTGCATCTGAATCATGACTCGTCGCCTTGTTCTTTTCTCAGCGTCCTATGCAGGATCACCGGATGCGTCTTTTAGCTCGCTGCTTCCTCAGAAACAACGATCCAACTCTTATTCTTAGAGATTGGCGCGCACTCTTGGATGAGCACGGTATCGCCGTTCTTGTAAGAATTATTTTCGTCGTGTGCACGATACTTCTTCGTACGGCGCACAGTTTTCTTCAACAGTGGGTGCGTAAAGCGACGCTCTACCTTCACCGTAACTGTCTTGTCATTCGCATCGCTAACAACGACGCCCTGCAGAATACGCTTTGGCATCATTAGCTCCTTATGCGTTCTCAGACGTGCGCTTTTCGCGCAGGATTGTCTGAATCCGCGCGATGTCGCGACGTACTACGCGAACACGAGCGGTGTTTTCGAGCTGACCGGTTGCCCGCTGAAAGCGCAGATTGAACTGCTCTTTCTTCAGGCCTTCCAGTTCCTCACGGAGCTGGTCGGCGGTCTTTGCTCTTACGTCAGTAGCCTTCATGGCCTATTCCTCTCGACTGTCCGATCACTCGCCGATACGTGTCACGAAGCGACACTTAATCGGGAGCTTGGCGGCCGCCAGACGCATTGCTTCACGAGCAATTTCTTCTGACACACCATCAACCTCAAACATGATCCGGCCAGGCTTGACCTTACACGCCCAGTATTCCGGGCTACCCTTACCTTTACCCATACGGACTTCGGCCGGCTTGGAAGAGACCGGTACGTCTGGGAAAATACGGATCCACACGCGACCCGCACGCTTCATGTAACGGGTCATAGCACGACGAGCCGCCTCAATCTGCCGAGCTGTAATACGCTCTGGCTCCTGTGCCTTCAAACCGTAGGCACCGAAATTGAGCTCAAAACCACCCTTGGCCTTGCCATGGATGCGGCCCTTGTGCTGCTTGCGGAACTTAGTTCGCTTTGGCTGCAGCATCGTATCTCTCGCTTCTCTATTCTGTCACGGAGACCGTGCAGCTTACGCTGCACGTTCCCGGCGACCGCCGCCCTGGCGTTCGTTCTTGCCACCGCCTTCAGTCGCGCGGCGTTCGGAGGCCATTGGGTCATGCTCAAGGATTTCGCCCTTGAATACCCAAACCTTCACGCCACAAGCGCCGTAAGCGGTATGCGCGGTTGCGGTACCATAGTCGATGTCTGCACGAAGAGTGTGCAGCGGCACGCGACCTTCACGGTACCATTCAATGCGCGCGATTTCCGCGCCACCAAGACGACCGGAACAGTTGATCCGGATGCCCTGGGCACCAAGACGCATTGCAGACTGAACTGAACGCTTCATGGCACGACGGAAAGCAACACGACGTTCCAGCTGCTGAGCAATAGAAGCTGCAACCAGCTGCGCGTCCGTTTCCGGCTTGCGCACTTCAACGATGTTGAGGTGCACTTCCGAATTGGTCATGGATGACAGCTTCTTGCGAAGACGCTCGATGTCTGCACCCTTCTTACCGATGACCACACCTGGACGACCAGAGTGGATGGTCACACGGCACTTCTTGTGCGGACGCTCGATGACGACCTTGGAAACTGCCGCCTGCTTCAATTCCTTGAGCAGGTATTCACGGATGCGGAAATCTTCATGAAGAAGATCGCCGTATTCGTTCTTGCTGGCGAACCAACGTGAGTCCCAGGTCCGGTTGATGCCAAGACGAAGGCCAATTGGGTTAATCTTCTGTCCCATTAGGCAGTCTCCTCAACTTCACGGACTACGATGGTCAGGTTGGAAAACGGCTTCTGGATCCGTCCAACACGACCACGGGCACGTGGCTGAAAGCGCTTCATTACGAGCGCCTTGCCAACGAATGCCTCGGCGACGACAAGATTGTCGACGTCGAGATCGTGGTTGTTTTCTGCGTTTGCTACAGCGGACATCAAGGTCTTCTTGACGTCGCCTGCAATGCGCTTGCGAGAGAAGGTCAGGTCAGCCATTGCGGAGCTAACCTTCTTACCGCGGATCGATGCTGCAACGAGGTTTAGCTTCTGCGGGGAAACCCGCAGCATGCGGCATACTGCCTTTGCCTCGTTGTCGGCGAGCGTCCGCTCACGCTTCTGCTTGCCCATCGTTATTTCCTCTTTGCCTTCTTGTCAGCGCCATGGCCGTAGTAGGTACGAGATGGTGAAAACTCACCAAGCTTGTGCCCGACCATTTCTTCGCTGATCAGAACCGGAATGTGCTTCTGGCCGTTATAAACGCCGAAGGTCAGCCCCACAAAGTTCGGAAGAATAGTGGAACGGCGGCTCCAGGTCTTGATGACCTCGTTACGGCCGGACTCACGAACCTTTTCCGCTTTCTTCAGGAGGTAACCGTCAACGAACGGGCCTTTCCAGATCGAACGTGTCACGATCCGTCCCTCTTACTTCTTACGCGCATGACGTGAGCGAACGATAAACTTATCGGTCGCCTTGTTACGACGGGTGCGCTTACCTTTGGTCGGCTTGCCCCAAGGGGTAACCGGATGACGTCCGCCTGAGGTACGACCTTCACCACCACCGTGTGGGTGATCGATCGGGTTCATAGCTACACCGCGAACATGTGGACGGCGACCGAGCCAACGAGAACGACCGGCTTTACCGTAGTTCACGTTTGCGTGGTCTGGGTTGGATACCGCACCAATCGTGGCCATGCAGGTGCCGAGTACACGGCGCTGCTCACCAGACAGGAGACGGACAACCGTGTAACCGGCGTCACGACCAACGATCTGAGCGTAAGCACCAGCGGAACGTGCAATCTGCGCACCCTTGCCTGGCTTCAGCTCGATGTTGTGAACAACAGTACCGACCGGGATGGAAGCCAGCGGCATTGCGTTGCCCGGCTTAACGTCCACAGCCTGACCAGCTACAACCTTGTCGCCAGCAGCAAGACGCTGTGGTGCTAGGATGTAAGCCTGCTCACCGTCCTCATAAGAAATGAGTGCGATGAAAGCGGTACGGTTTGGATCATATTCAAGGCGCTCGACGGTGCCGACAACGTCGAACTTGCGACGCTTGAAGTCAACTACACGATAAGTGCGCTTATGACCACCACCAATGTTGTTTGCGGTCTTGCGGCCGGTGTTGTTACGACCACCGGACTTGGACAGGCCTTCAGTCAATTTCTTGACTGGCTTGCCCTTCCACAGTTCTGAACGGTCAACCTGGATCAGCTGACGACGGCCAGGAGATGTGGGATTAAATGTCTTAAGTGCCATTTTTTCCTACCTCGCCCTTAGAGACCAGTCGTCACATCGATGGACTGACCGTCCTCGAGGGTGACCACAGCCTTCTTGAAGTCGCTCTGACGGCCGAGGATGCCACGGAAACGCTTGGTCTTACCCTTACGGACAAGAGTGTTTACCGCTTTAACCTTTACGCCGAACAGGGATTCAACTGCTGCCTTGATTTCAGGCTTGGTAGCAGTGATCGCGACCTTGAAAACGACCTTGTTCTCTTCAGAAGCATAAGTTGCTTTTTCGGTAATTACCGGAGAAACGATCGTGTCGTAGTGAACAACCTTGCTCATTAGAAACGTTCCTCCAGTGCAGCAACTGCAGCCTTGGTCAGTACGAGCGTGTCACGACGCAGAATGTCGTAAACGTTAATGCCCTGTACTGGAAGCACGTCAACATTCGGGATGTTGCGGGATGCAAGACCGAAGTTTGCATCTACTTCTGCACCATCAACGAAAAGGACGTTAGACAGACCGAGACCAGCAAGCTGTGCCTTCAGTGCCTTTGTCTTTGCTTCGCCAGCCTTAGCTTCTTCAAGCACGATCAGGTTCCCAGCAGCTGCCTTTGCAGACAGAGCATGCTTGAGACCAAGTGCGCGGACTTTCTTTGGCAGATCGTGCGCATGAGAGCGTACGACTGGACCAAAGGCGCGACCGCCGCCCTTGAACTGAGGAACCTTACGGTTACCGTGACGAGCGCCGCCAGAACCTTTCTGACGAACGAACTTCTTGGTAGTACCGTTCACTTCAGAGCGACCCAGGGTCTTGTGCGTGCCAGCCTGGCGCTTAGCCAGCTGCCAACGTACAACGCGCTGAATCAGGTCTGTGCGTGGCTCAAGTCCGAAGATTTCTTCAGACACGGTGATCGAACCGGCCGCACCGCCGCCGAGGGTCTTGACCTCGAGTTCCATCACTCACCTTCCTTCCCGGTTTCGGCCGCAGCATCAGCAGCAGCCTGACGGATCGCACCTGGTAGAGGTGCTGCTTCCGGCAGTGCCTTCTTGATGGCGTCGCGAACGAGAATCCAGCCGCCCTTGGAACCAGGTACAGAACCTTCCACGAGGATCAGGCCACGCTCTGCATCAGTGCGTACAACCTTGAGGTTCTGTGTGGTAACGCGTTCATCACCGAGGTGACCGGCCATTTTCTTGCCTTTGAACACTTTACCTGGATCCTGACACTGGCCCGTTGAACCGTGCGAACGGTGAGAGATAGACACACCGTGAGAAGCACGACCACCACCGAAGTTGTGGCGCTTCATTGCACCAGCGAAGCCCTTACCGATAGAAGTGCCGGTTACGTCTACGAACTGACCGTTGACGAAGTGTTCTGCAGTGATTTCTGCACCAACGTCGATCATGTTTTCAGAAGTAACACGGAACTCGGCAAGCTTACGCTTAGGTTCAACCTTCGCTACTGCGAAGTGTCCGCGCATTGCGCGATCCGTATTTTTAACTTTAGCTGCACCTACGCCCAATTGAAGCGCAGTGTAGCCGTTCTTTTCTTCCGTCCGGTGGGCAACAACCTGACAGTTGTCCAGACGAAGTACCGTTACCGGCACATGTTCACCAGCGTCGTTATAGACGCGAGTCATACCCACCTTCTGGGCGATCACTCCAGAACGCATCTGCGTGTCCCCTTTGGCCGCCTTAGAGCTTGATCTCGACGTCTACACCTGCAGCCAGGTCGAGCTTCATAAGAGCATCAACTGTCTGAGGAGTAGGATCGACGATGTCGAGAAGACGCTTATGTGTGCGCATCTCAAACTGATCACGACTCTTTTTGTCGATATGCGGTCCGCGAAGTACGGTGTACTTCTCGATCCGCGTCGGCAGCGGCACAGGTCCGCGCACTTGCGCGCCGGTCCGCTTCGCCGTGTTGACGATTTCCTTTGTGGAAGCGTCGAGAACACGGTGATCAAACGCCTTCAGGCGGATCCGAATATTCTGACCGTTCATGACTTTTCCCTAGTGAGCAAGATCGGCAGCAGCCGTTCGTTTTTGTTAATGACCAGCTGCTGCCGTCAAACTCAATTCTTATTCGATGATTTCAGCAACGACGCCAGCACCAACGGTGCGGCCGCCTTCGCGGATAGCGAAACGCAGACCATCTTCCATTGCGATCGGAACGATCAGCTCAACAGAAACGGAAACGTTATCGCCAGGCATAACCATCTCAGTGCCTTCCGGCAGGCTAACAACACCGGTCACGTCAGTCGTACGGAAGTAGAACTGTGGACGGTAGTTAGTGAAGAATGGGGTGTGACGACCGCCTTCTTCCTTGGTCAGGATGTATGCCTCTGCCTTGAACTTCGTGTGCGGGGTTACAGAACCCGGCTTACAAAGAACCTGGCCACGCTCAACTTCTTCACGACCAACACCGCGGATCAGTGCGCCAATGTTGTCGCCAGCTTCACCCTGATCGAGCAGCTTGCGGAACATTTCAACACCGGTAACGGTGGTCTTGGCGGTGTCCTTGATGCCGACGATCTCGACTTCTTCACCAACCTTGATCACGCCGCGCTCTACACGACCGGTTACAACAGTACCGCGGCCAGAGATGGAGAACACGTCTTCGATTGGCATCAGGAACGGCTGATCGCGTGGACGGTCTGGAGTTGGGATGTACTCGTCAACTGCAGCCATCAGCTCGGTGATCTTGTCCTTGCCGATGTTGTCGTCGCGATCTTCCAGAGCTGCCAGAGCAGAACCAGCTACGATCGGAATGTCGTCGCCTGGGAATTCATAGGAGGACAGCAGTTCACGAATTTCCATCTCGACGAGCTCGAGAAGTTCTTCGTCATCTACCTGGTCAACCTTGTTCATGAAAACAACCAGAGCAGGAACGCCAACCTGACGAGCAAGCAGGATGTGTTCGCGGGTCTGTGGCATTGGGCCATCAGCTGCGTTCACAACCAGGATTGCGCCGTCCATCTGCGCTGCACCGGTGATCATGTTCTTCACGTAGTCAGCGTGACCTGGGCAGTCAACGTGAGCGTAGTGACGGTTTTCGGTCTCATACTCAACGTGTGCAGTTGAGATGGTGATGCCGCGTGCACGCTCTTCAGGTGCACCGTCGATTTCGTCGTAAGCCTTGAACTCACCGAACTGCTTGGTGATAGCAGCAGTCAGAGTGGTCTTACCGTGGTCAACGTGGCCAATTGTGCCGATGTTGACGTGCGGCTTCGTACGGTCAAATTTTTCTTTTGCCATCGGATTTCTCCGTTCTCTCTGTAATCCCGTTGACTGTATTTTTTAGGTTCAGGCGTATTTCGCCTGAACCTCATCAGCCACAGCCTGTGGGACAAGATCGTAATGATCGAACACCATGGAATACTGTGCACGTCCCTGCGACATGGAGCGCAGGTTGTTGACGTAACCAAACATGTTGGCCAGCGGAACCATAGCAGTGATAACGGTCACGACACCGCGGTTTTCGGTACCTGCAATCTGCCCACGACGTGAGTTCAGATCGCCGATTACGTCACCCATGTAATCTTCAGGGGTAACAACCTCAACCTTCATGATTGGTTCCATGAGCTTTGCACCAGCTTTGGTGATTGCTTCACGGAAACCTGCACGACCTGCGATTTCGAACGCCATCACAGAGGAGTCAACATCGTGGTAAGCACCGTCAGTGAGGGTTACCTTGATATCGACCATTGGGAAGCCTGCCAGAGGGCCGGAAGACATGACGCTTTCGACACCCTTTTCAACACCCGGGATGTATTCCTTAGGAACGTTACCACCCACAACTGTGTTAGCGAACTCAAACCCAGCGCCGACTTCGTTCGGCTCAATGGTGAGCTTAACGCGCGCGAACTGACCAGAACCACCAGACTGTTTCTTGTGGGTATAGTCGACGTCTGCAACCTTGGTGATGGTCTCACGGTATGCAACCTGAGGAGCACCAATGTTTGCTTCCACCTTGAATTCGCGCTTCATGCGATCAACGAGGATGTCCAGGTGAAGTTCACCCATGCCAGCAATGATGGTCTGGCCGGACTCTTCGTCGGTCTTAACACGGAATGATGGATCCTCAGCAGCCAGACGGTTCAGGGCAAGGCCCATCTTTTCCTGGTCAGCTTTGGTCTTTGGCTCAACAGCGATCTCAATAACTGGATCCGGGAACTCCATGCGTTCCAGAATAACAGGCTTGAGAGGGTCGCAGAGCGTATCACCCGTAGTAGTATCCTTCAGGCCAGCGATAGCCACGATGTCGCCTGCGTAAGCTACATCGATGTCTTCACGGCTGTTGGAATGCATCTGCATCATGCGGCCAACGCGCTCGCGCTTTTCCTTGACCGTATTCATTACTGATGAGCCCTTGTTCAGGACACCAGAGTAAATACGGCAGAAGGTCAAAGAACCAACGAACGGGTCGTTCATGATCTTGAACGCAAGCATGCCAAGCGGCTCTTCATCAGAAGACTTGCGAACAGTTTCTTCTTCGGTCTTTGCGTCGATGCCCTTAATCGCAGGAACTTCGACTGGGCTCGGCAGGTAATCAACAACCGCGTCCAGCAGAGGCTGCACACCCTTGTTCTTAAACGCCGTACCACACATCACAGGAACGAAATCGCCAGCGATGGTGCCCTTGCGAATGAGCTCCTGAAGCTTCTCAACGGTCGGCTCTTCACCTTCCAGATAAGCTTCCATTGTGGCTTCATCGACCTCAACAGCGGTTTCGATGAGCTTTTCGCGGTATTCCTGAGCCTGATCAGCCAGATCAGCAGGAATGTCCAGCTCATCCCAGCTTGCGCCGAGGTTTTCACCCTGCCAGACGAGAGCCTTCATCTTGAGCAGATCGACAACACCCGCGAACTCGCTCTCAGCGCCAATAGGCAGCTGAAGGCAGAGTGGGTTTGCACCGAGGCGCTTTTCGATCATCTCCACACAGCGGAAGAAGTCTGCACCCAGCTTGTCCATCTTGTTGACGAAGATCATCCGCGGAACGTTGTACTTGTCGGCCTGACGCCAAACAGTTTCGGTCTGCGGTTCTACGCCAGCGTTGGCGTCCAGAAGAGCTACTGCACCATCAAGAACACGCAGGGAACGCTCTACTTCAATGGTGAAGTCAACGTGGCCTGGGGTGTCAATGATGTTAAGACGCTTATCTTTCCAGTGCGCGGTGGTCGCAGCAGAAGTAATGGTGATACCACGCTCCTGCTCCTGCTCCATCCAGTCCATGGTAGCTGCGCCATCATGAACTTCACCGATCTTGTGAGACTTACCGGTGTAGAAGAGGATACGCTCTGTAGTAGTCGTCTTACCGGCATCAATGTGGGCCATGATGCCGAAGTTGCGGTAGTCCTCGATTTTGTGTGTGCGTGACATAGCGCCAGCCTCTTTCCGGGGATGTTACCAGCGATAATGCGAGAACGCGCGGTTGGCTTCCGCCATACGGTGCGTGTCTTCGCGCTTCTTAACGGAGTTACCACGGTTGTTAGCAGCATCCATGAGTTCACCAGAGATGCGACCAACCATTGTGGTCTCATTGCGGCCACGCGCAGCTGAGATCAGCCAGCGAATAGCCAAAGCCTGACGACGTTCTGCACGAACCTCGACTGGAACCTGATAGGTTGCACCACCAACGCGGCGGGAACGAACTTCGACCTGCGGCATTACATTTTCCAGAGCAGAGTGGAACACTTCTACTGGATTGGTGCGGGTCTTGTTTTCGATGATGTCGAATGCACCGTAAACGATGCGCTCTGCAACAGACTTCTTACCATCAAGCATTACCGCGTTCATGAACTTGGTAACGACGATGTCTGCAAACTTAGGATCTGGAAGAACCTTACGCTTTTCAGCAGCGTGACGACGGGACATATGGCTATCCTCTTATTTCGGGCGCTTCGCGCCGTAATGGGAGCGACGCTGCTTACGGTCCTTAACACCCTGGGTATCAAGAACACCACGAATGATGTGATAACGCACACCTGGCAAATCCTTTACACGGCCGCCGCGGATCATCACGACAGAGTGCTCTTGCAGGTTGTGGCCCTCACCTGGGATATAACCAATGACTTCGAAGCCATTCGTCAGACGGATCTTTGCCACCTTACGCAGAGCCGAGTTCGGCTTCTTTGGCGTAGTGGTGTAAACGCGTGTACAAACGCCACGCTTCTGAGGATTTGCTTCCATAGCTGGAACTTTGTTCCGCTTAGGAGGATCCTTGCGTGGCTTGCGGATCAACTGATTGATCGTCGGCATACTAAATTGCCCTTTACCTAATGTTCTCGTCGAGTCTCACATCCAGTTAGACAAACGCAAACGCGCCTATTCCGCTTTTTCTCGCGGAAGGCGCTGCGACACCAGAGGATCACGCGTTAACGCGATCATGAACTCGACGTATATTCGCCTATGAACCCGGCAGCGTTTAAGCTTCAGTATTTCTCAGCGTGGCGCCAGAGAAAAAGGACATTGCTTACCGCCTGCCATGTGGTTGCGCGGAAACTACTCACAGTCCCATGTTTCGTCAAGTACCCCAGCGCAAAATAATCTCGGGTAAAGACTATATTAACGCCAGCCAAACTTGGTTAACGGACCGGGAACCTGCAGCAGCAATAAATGCGCAGAATGAGAGATGATCTTGTAATTTTCGTACCACGCTCTCAAACAGTGTCATGCGCATTAATAGTTAGGCGGAACAAAGGCTCTCGCCCCTACCCCGCCTTTTGATTCCAACGATCCTCTGGCAGGACCCGTTGAATCTCTTAGTCGCGGAACGCGATCACGGCAACATTGCCGGCCATGGCATCATCATATGCCGAGGCAAACATGTCTTCTTCCGGGCGTTCGGTGACAATGCCGATCTGGTCGAGTTCCGCCTCGATGAAACCTTGCGCGGTCAAGGCTTCGAGGCCCCGACGCACGGCGCCATCATCATCGGCTGCGGTGACAAGAATGTTGAACGGAACGGCATCATCCGGGTGTCCATCTTCTTCTTCCCAGCCGCGACCGACAAGAATGTAAAGAACTGGCGCTTCGCCCGAGCCATTGAGTGAATTGGTGTTGTCTGTCTCAGCCATGATGGCCCCTCTCTTAAAATGGAAAAGGCCGCCCTGATACTGGGCGGCCTCTTTAGATCTTGCAAGTCAGCGATCAGTCCAGTCCGCCGCTGAAGTCTTCCAGCATCGCATCCGCAGTTCCTGCGGTTGATGCTGCACGGCGTGCATCCATGATCAGATCGTCGCGCAGGGTTGCAACCTTGCGGATCCGATTCATGGTTCCGCCGGTACCTGCCGGGATCAAACGACCCACGATCACGTTTTCCTTCAGACCATCCAATGGATCGATCTTGCCAGCAACTGCAGCTTCGGTCAGGACACGAGTGGTTTCCTGGAACGATGCAGCAGAGAAGAACGAACGGGTCTGCAAGGACGCCTTGGTGATACCCAGCAGAACTGGAACCGCCTTGGCAGGATCACGAGCATTGTCGATCGCCTTCTGATTTGCCTCTTCGAGATCGATGCGATCGATCTGCTCACCAGCGAAGTATTCGGTCTCACCCGGATCAGTGATCTCAACCTTCTGGAGCATCTGACGCACGATAACTTCAATGTGCTTATCGTTGATGCCCACACCCTGGAGGCGGTAAACCTCCTGGATTTCGTTGACGAGGTAAGCAGCCAGTGCCTCAACACCCTTAATGGCAAGGATGTCGTGCGGAGCTGGGTTACCGTCCAGCAGGTATTCACCCTTCTCGATGGTGTCGCCTTCCTGCAGGTGGAAGTGCTTGCCCTTCGGAATGAGGTATTCAACCGGCTCTAGGCTCTCGTCGGTCGGATCGATGATGATGCGACGCTTGTTCTTGTAGTCGCGGCCAAAGCGGATCGTACCATCGAGTTCTGCGATGATCGCGTGATCCTTCGGACGGCGAGCTTCGAACAGTTCAGCAACGCGTGGCAGACCACCGGTAATGTCCTTGGTCTTCGCGCTTTCCAGAGGAATACGCGCAAGAACGTCACCCGCATGAACGACATCGCCCGGCTGAACGGACAGGATCGCGTCAACTGACAGAAGCGAACGAGCGTCACCACCACGTGGCAACTTCATTGGCTTGCCGCTTTCGTCCTGAATGACCATTGCAGGCTTCAGATCAGAACCGCGCTGAGACGAACGCCAGTCAATGACGATACGCTTGGTGATACCAGTTGCCTCATCGGTGGTCTCCTTGACGGAAGAGCCGTCAACGAGATCTTCAAAGGCCACGCGACCGGACACCTCGGTCAGGATCGGACGGGTGTATGGATCCCACTCAGCCAGACGCTGGCCGCGCTTGATGCTATCACCTTCGTCAACGTGCAACTTGGAACCGTACATCAGACGATGTGATGCACGCTCGTTGCCGTCGCTGTCGACCACGATGATGGACATGTTACGGGCCATGACGATGTTGTTGCCATCGGAGTCACGAACCACGTTGCGGTTACGTGTCTTGATGGTACCGTCGAAGTTGGCTTCGATGAAGGAGCTGTCAACAACCTGTGCCGTACCACCAATGTGGAAGGTACGCATGGTCAGCTGAGTACCAGGCTCACCAATGGACTGTGCAGCAATAACACCAACAGCCTCACCGATGTTCACCGGCGTACCACGTGCTAGGTCACGACCATAACACGCCGCACACACACCAGTCTTGGTCTCACAGGTCAGAACAGAGCGGATCTTGATCATCTGGACCTTGGCTGCCTCAATAGCATCCACGTCCTTCTCATCGATCAGCGTGCCCTTGGAAACGATCAGCTCACCGGTTGCGTTGTTGTAGACGTCTTCAGCCGCTGTACGGCCGAGAACACGACTACCCAGTGACGCAATCACGTTACCGGCGTCAATGATCGCCTGAACAGAGATACCGCCTTCAGAACCACAGTCTTCTTCAAGAATGATGCTGTCCTGAGCAACGTCAACCAGACGACGGGTAAGGTAACCGGAGTTAGCGGTCTTAAGCGCCGTATCCGCAAGACCCTTACGAGCACCGTGCGAGGAGTTGAAGTACTCAAGAACGGACAGACCTTCCTTGAAGTTCGCGATAATCGGGTTTTCGATGATCGAGCCATCCGGCTTAGCCATCAGACCGCGCATACCGCCGAGCTGCTTCATCTGTGCTGGAGAACCACGCGCACCGGAGTGAGCCATCATGTAAACAGAGTTCATCTGCTTCTGACGACCGCTCTCTTCGTCAAACTCGACAGCCGAGATGCGCTTCATCATCTCGTCAGCGACCTTGTCGGTACACTTGGCCCAAGCATCAACAACCTTGTTGTACTTCTCACCCTGGGTGATCAGACCGTCGTTGTACTGCTGCTCATATTCCTTGACCATGGTTGTGGTTGCATCAACCAGCTGCCACTTGTTGTCAGGGATAAGCATGTCGTCCTTACCGAACGAAATACCCGCGCGGCACGCATTCTTGAAGCCGAGTTCCATGATGCGGTCACAGAAGATCACAGTCTCCTTCTGACCGGTTGCACGGTAAACCGTGTCGATCATCTTGGAGATCTCTTTCTTCGTCATCAGCTTGTTACAGACGTCGAAAGGAACTTCGTGGTGCTTAGGCAGCAGTTCCGCAATCATCATGCGACCTGGAGTGGTCTCATAGATCTTGGAGACTGGCTGACCGAACTCATCAACGGTCTTGAAGCGGCCACGGATCTTGGTGTGAACCGTGATGGCCTTGCTTTCCAACGCGTGGTGCAATTCGCCCAGGTTACCAAAAGCCATGCCCTCACCTGGCTCACCTTCTGCCATAATGGACAGATAGTAGAGACCAAGAACAATATCCTGAGACGGCACGATGATCGGACCACCGTTCGCCGGATGCAGAATGTTGTTGGTAGACATCATCAGCGTACGCGCTTCCAGCTGGGCTTCCAGCGAGAGCGGTACGTGAACAGCCATCTGGTCGCCGTCAAAGTCAGCGTTGAACGCAGAACAGACAAGCGGGTGCAGCTGAATAGCCTTACCTTCAATCAGCGTAGGCTCGAATGCCTGAATGCCGAGGCGGTGCAGCGTAGGCGCACGGTTAAGCAGAACCGGGTGCTCGCGGATAACCTCATCAAGGATATCCCAAACTTCCGGACGTTCTTTCTCAACCAGCTTCTTGGCTTGCTTGACGGTTGAAGAGAAGCCCTTGGCGTCAAGACGCGAATAGATGAACGGCTTGAACAGCTCAAGCGCCATCTTCTTCGGCAGACCACACTGGTGCAGCTTCAGCTCAGGACCCACGGTAATAACGGAACGACCGGAGTAGTCCACGCGCTTACCAAGAAGGTTCTGACGGAAGCGACCCTGCTTACCCTTCAGCATGTCGGAAAGCGACTTGAGCGGACGCTTGTTGGCACCCTGAATGACACGGCCGCGGCGGCCGTTATCGAACAGAGCATCAACAGATTCCTGCAGCATGCGCTTTTCGTTACGGATAATGATATCCGGCGCACGCAGCTCGATCAGACGCTTCAAACGGTTGTTACGGTTGATCACACGGCGATACAGATCGTTCAGATCTGAAGTCGCAAAGCGGCCACCATCCAGCGGAACCAGCGGACGAAGATCCGGTGGAATGACTGGAACAACGGTCATGATCATCCATTCAGGACGGTTACCTGACTCGATGAACGCCTCAACCACCTTCAAGCGCTTCGCCAACTTCTTAGGCTTCAGCTCTGTGGTCGCTTCAGCGATTTCCTGACGGATCTTTTCGCTTTCAGCCTGAAGGTCCATGCTCGCCATGATTTCGCGGATCGCTTCCGCGCCGATCATGGCGGTAAAGGCATCTTCACCGTACTCGTCCTGAGCCAGCACATACTCTTCTTCCGAGAGCAACTGGTGCTGCTTCAGAGGAGTAAGACCTGGTTCGAGAACAATGTAGTTTTCGAAGTACAGAACGCGCTCAAGATCCTTGAGAGTCATGTCCAGAAGAAGGCCAATGCGGGATGGCAGAGACTTCAGGAACCAGATGTGAGCGACAGGAGCTGCAAGCTCAATGTGCCCCATGCGTTCACGGCGTACGCGGGAAAGGGTGACTTCAACGCCACACTTTTCACAGATAACGCCTTTGTACTTCATGCGCTTATACTTACCGCACAAGCACTCGTAGTCCTTGATTGGACCGAAGATGCGAGCACAGAACAACCCTTCACGCTCTGGCTTGAACGTGCGGTAGTTGATCGTTTCCGGCTTCTTGATCTCACCAAATGACCAGGAAAGGATCTTTTCCGGGCTGGCAATCGAGATGCGGATATGATCGAAGTTCTGCGCGGGAGCCTGTTGATTGAACAGGTTCATGACCTCTTGCGACATCGGCTCTCTCCTAACATGCGCGGCGAGGGAGTTCGCGAACAGCGAACTCCCCAACAACCGGCATCAAGTGAATGTTCTGGGCGGGATGCGTCACTGGATGTTTATTCCGCAGCATCCGCAGCCGTTGCGTCATCGTTAACCGGATGACGCGGTTCCTTATCCTGCAACTCGACGTTAAGACCGAGTGAGCGCATTTCCTTGACGAGAACGTTGAAGCTCTCCGGGATACCGGCTTCGAACGTGTCATCACCGCGAACGATGGCTTCATAAACCTTCGTACGACCTGCCACGTCATCAGACTTGACGGTAAGCATTTCCTGAAGGGTGTATGCAGCACCGTAAGCTTCCAGTGCCCACACCTCCATCTCACCGAAGCGCTGACCACCAAACTGCGCCTTACCACCCAGCGGCTGCTGAGTAACGAGGGAGTATGGGCCAATGGAACGAGCGTGGATCTTGTCGTCAACCAGGTGGTGGAGCTTCAGCATGTAGATGTAGCCCACAGTCACCTGACGGTCGAACTGTTCACCAGTACGGCCATCGAACAGGGTTGACTGACCGGATGGCTTCACCTCGGCGATGTTGAGCATGTCAACAACGTCTGGCTCGCGTGCGCCGTCGAAGACTGGTGTCGCAATGGACACGCCCTTCTTCAGCTGCTCACCCAGCTTTGCAATACCCGCGTCATCGTATTCCTGAACCGGGTCACCCTTGAGGTTGTCGCCATAGATCTCGATGACCTTGCCGCGAAGCTGCTCAATCTCACCGGTCTTGCGGTACTGATCGTAAAGCTCGCCGATCTTCTTACCCATGCCCGCACAGGCCCAGCCAAGGTGCGTTTCCAGGATCTGACCAACGTTCATGCGCGACGGCACACCCAGCGGGTTCAGAACGATGTCAACGTGCGTTCCATCTTCGAGGAACGGCATGTCTTCGTTCGGGTTGATCTTGGAGACCACACCCTTGTTACCGTGACGGCCAGCCATCTTGTCGCCTGGCTGGATCTTGCGCTTCACAGCAACGAAGACCTTGACCATCTTCATCACGCCAGGTGGCAACTCGTCACCACGCTGCAGCTTCTCAACCTTGTCGATGAAACGCTGCTCGAGACGCTTGCGGCTTTCGTCATAAGAACCGCGAAGAGCTTCCAGCTCGCTCATGAGCTTTTCGTCTTCGACCGCAAACTGCCACCACTGTGAACGTGGGAACTCGTTGAGAACATTACCGTCGATCTCAACACCCTTGCGGAAGTTCTTCGGACCACCAACAGCCACATGACCCATGATCATCTCGGCCAGACGGCCATAGACGTTACGGTCAAGAATTGCCTGTTCGTCGTCACGGTCCTTTGCGAGGCGTTCGATTTCTTCACGCTCGATGGACATCGCGCGCTCGTCTTTTTCCACACCGTGGCGGTTAAAGACGCGAACCTCAACAACGGTACCGGACACACCTGGAGACAGGCGCAGCGAGGTATCACGAACGTCAGACGCCTTCTCACCAAAGATGGCGCGCAGAAGCTTTTCTTCCGGCGTCATTGGGCTTTCGCCCTTTGGCGTGATCTTGCCAACGAGAATGTCGCCAGGCTTAACCTCAGCACCCACGTAAACAATACCGGCTTCATCGAGGTTCTTCAGAGCCTCTTCAGAAACGTTCGGAATGTCGCGTGTGATTTCTTCAGGGCCAAGCTTGGTATCACGCGCCATCACTTCGAATTCTTCGAGGTGGATGGAGGTGAATACGTCATCGCGAACGATGCGCTCGGAAAGAAGAATGGAGTCTTCGAAGTTGTAGCCGTTCCATGGCATGAACGCCACGAGCACGTTACGACCCAGAGCCAGATCACCAAGATCAGTGGACGGACCATCAGCGATGATGTCGCCCTTCTCCACGCGGTCACCCACGTTCACCAGCGGACGCTGGTTGATACAGGTGTCCTGGTTGGAGCGCTGGAACTTCAAGAGGCGATAGATGTCAACGCCAGACTTGGACGGATCCAGATCCTCTGTCGCACGGATAACGATACGGGTCGCATCAACCTGGTCAACGACACCGCCGCGACGTGCGCCGATAGCAGCACCAGAGTCACGAGCAACAACCGGCTCCATGCCAGTGCCAACGTATGGTGCTTCAGCGCGGACCAATGGCACCGCCTGACGCATCATGTTGGAACCCATAAGTGCGCGGTTCGCGTCATCGTTTTCAAGGAACGGGATCAACGATGCAGCAACGGAAACCAGCTGCTTCGGAGACACGTCCATTAGGTCAACGCGGCTTGGCGGAACAAGAATGTTTTCACCAGCGTGACGACACTGCACCAGATCGGAAACGAACTCAAAGTCGTCATTCAACTCGGCGTTTGCCTGAGAAACGTAATACTTGCTCTCTTCCATTGCGGAGAGATAGACCACGTCACGAGACACCTTGCCGTCGACAACCTTACGGTACGGGCTTTCGATAAAGCCGTACTTGTTGACACGGGCGTAGGTCGCCAAGGAGTTGATCAGACCGATGTTCGGACCTTCAGGGGTCTCAATCGGACAGATACGGCCATAGTGCGTTGGGTGCACGTCGCGAACTTCAAAGCCTGCGCGTTCGCGGGTCAAACCACCTGGGCCGAGAGCAGAAAGACGACGCTTGTGCGTGACTTCTGACAGCGGGTTGGTCTGGTCCATGAACTGTGACAGCTGAGATGAACCAAAGAACTCGCGCACTGCGGCTGCAGCAGGCTTCGCGTTGATCAGATCCTGCGGCATCACGGTGTCGATCTCAACAGAGCTCATACGCTCCTTGATCGCACGTTCCATACGCAGAAGACCAACACGGTACTGGTTTTCCATCAGCTCACCAACGGAACGTACGCGGCGGTTACCGAGGTTATCGATATCATCGATTTCACCACGGCCATCACGCATGTCCAGAAGGGTCGCAATAACAGCGAGAATGTCTTCCTTGCGCAGCACGCGAACAGTGTCTTCACACTGAAGGTCCATGCGCATGTTCATCTTAACGCGGCCAACGGCGGACAGGTCATAACGCTCCGCATCGAAGAACAGCGAATGGAACATCGCTTCTGCAGTTTCTATGGTTGGCGGCTCACCTGGACGCATGACGCGGTAGATGTCGAACAGCGCTTCTTCGCGGTTATCATTCTTGTCAGCAGCAAGCGTGTCGCGAATGTAGGCGCCGGTGTTCACATGGTCGATATCGAGGATCGCAAGGTCATGGAACCCGCGCTCGATGAATTCAGCCAGTGTCTTTTCGTTAAGCTCGTCGCCTGCTTCACCGAAGATTTCACCGGTGCTTGGGTCGACAACATCCTCAGCGAGGAACTGAGCATAGAGATCTTCGTCAGCAATCTTCAGCGCTGAAACGCCCTGCTCTTCGAGCTGGCGAATGGTACGCGCAGTGATCTTCTTGCCTTCTTCGACAACGACTTCACCGCTGTCGGCATCAATAAGATCACGATTTGCCTTTGAACCCTTCAGACGCTCAGCATCAAATGGCGCGCGCCAAGCGTTTTCGCCAATGCGGGTGTACTCAATACGGCGATAGAAGGTATTCAGGATTTCTTCGTGGTCGAGACCAAGCGCCATCAAAAGTGACGTCACAGGGATCTTACGACGACGGTCGATACGTGCGTGGACGATGTCCTTGGCGTCGAACTCGATGTCGAGCCAGGAACCACGGTAAGGAATCACGCGCGCGGCAAACAGCAGCTTGCCGGAAGAGTGCGTCTTGCCTTTATCGTGATCGAAGAACACACCCGGAGAGCGGTGCATCTGGGAAACGATAACACGCTCGGTACCATTGATGATGAAGGTACCATTGTCTGTCATGAACGGAATATCGCCCATGTAGACATCTTGTTCCTTGATGTCCTTGACAGACTTCGCGCCAGTGTCCTCATCAACGTCGAACACGATCAAGCGCAGCGTCAGCTTGAGTGGCGCTGCGTAGGTCATGTCACGCTGGCGACACTCGTCTACGTCATATTTAGGATGCTCGAATTCGTAGGATACGAACTCAAGAAGGGAAGTGCCTGCAAAATCCGAAATCGGAAATACGGACTTGAAAACGGCCTCAAGGCCTTCTTCAACTCGGCCACCCTCTGGCTTCTCGACCTGCAGAAATTGATCATAAGATGCCTTCTGCACTTCGATAAGGTTCGGCATGGCCGCTACATCGCGAATGGACCCGAAGTACTTGCGGACCCTTTTGCGACCGTTGAACGTCTGCGTCATTGTCGCTCCTCGTATCACTCAAGGTGACGGTTCGGCGAAACTACACTCTCAATAGTCACGCGCAATTTTGCGAAACCGTCCCTTTTGGGACGTTTACCCCGGCAAGGAAACCCGCCAGGGTAAGAAGGCGGCCCCGGATTTCTCCGGGACCGTTATATGAAACCCAAGAATTACTTGAGTTCGACCTTTGCGCCAGCTTCTTCGAGCTTCTTCTTCAGCTCTTCTGCTTCGTCCTTGGAAACTGCTTCCTTAACTGGCTTAGGAGCGCCTTCTACGAGCTCCTTAGCTTCCTTAAGGCCAAGACCGGTGATCGCACGTACTTCCTTAATTACGTTGATCTTCTTCGCGCCAGCGTCTGCCAGGATCACGTCGAATTCGGTCTTTTCTTCAGCAGCTGCACCAGCATCTGCACCACCAGCAACTGCAGCAACAGCTACAGGAGCAGCAGCGGAAACGCCCCACTTTTCTTCGAGCATCTTGGACAGCTCAGCAGCTTCCATGACGGTGAGGGTGGAGAGTTCTTCAACGATCTTTTCGAGATCAGCCATTTTCTATGTACCTTACTGTTCGAACCGCTAGGGTTTTGACAAAAATTAAGTGGTTCCGCCTTACGCGGCTTCGCCCTTTTCGGCATACGCATTGAAGACGCGAGCAAGTTGCCCGGCCGGTGCGCTTGTAACCTGTGCGATGCGGGACGCTGGGGTCTGAAGCAGACCAACAAGCTTGCCACGCAGCTCGTCCAGAGACGGCATTGTAGCCAGCGCGTTCACGCCAGAAGCATCCAGGTTAGTAGAACCGAGAGCACCACCAAGGATGACGAACTTGTCGTTTGCCTTGGCGAAGTTTGCTGCGACCTTAGGAGCTGCAACTGGATCGTCAGAATAGACAATCACGGTTGGGCCCTGGAACAGGTCGGAGATGTGCTCCAGCTCAGTGCCTTGAAGGGCAAGCTTTACAAGACGGTTCTTAGCAACTCTTACAGTGCCACCTGCTTCACGTGCCTCAGCGCGCAGCTGAGTCATCTGGGAAACAGAGAGGCCTGCATAGTGCGCAACAACCGCAACGCCAGTGTTGGACAACACTTCGTTGAAGGACGTCACGAACTTTTGCTTTTCCGCTCTTTCCACTTGCCTACTCCATTTAGCGAAACCCTCAAGGGATTTCGCCGGTTAGCCTTTGCCGCTACGCGATCACATGAAGTGACCCCACAACGACGCTTAGGGTTCCTGTCCCCTCGCTCGCCGTTATGGCTGCAGCAAGGCCGTACGGTTCGAACCGGTAACCAACAAAGTGTTTGTCATCGGTCTTTCTCCATCTATGCAGGCCCGGTTGGCTTAAGTCGGCCCATAAGGACCAACACCTGCAGTCTCGGACAGGGGCGTCAAATCCCACTAAGGATTTGACTGGAACCCCTCTCTCCTTAAAGAAGAGAGGGAAACTTAGCTCGCGTTACCGTTTATTCGGTAACGGAAGCAACTTCAACCTTCAGGCCTGGACCCATTGTGGAAGACAGTGCCACGCGCTTCAGGTAAGTACCCTTTGCGCCAGTTGGCTTTGCCTTAACAACGGCATCTACCAGTGCCTTGATGTTCTCTTCCAACTTGGTAGGCTCGAAAGAAACCTTGCCAACACCAGCGTGGATGATACCAGCCTTCTCAACGCGGAACTGCACTGCACCACCCTTGGCATCGTTAACTGCCTTGGTGACGTCAGGAGTAACAGTGCCAACCTTAGGGTTTGGCATCATGCCGCGAGGACCGAGAACCTTACCCAGACGACCAACCAGTGGCATCATGTCTGGAGTAGCGATTACGGTGTCGAAGTTGATGTTGCCATCCTGAACTTCTTTAACCAGATCTTCTGCGCCAACGATGTCAGCACCAGCTGCCTTGGCTTCTTCAGCCTTGGCATCACGTGCAAACACTGCAACACGAACGGTCTTGCCGGTGCCGTGTGGCAGCACACATGCGCCGCGAACCATCTGGTCAGCGTGACGAGGATCAACACCGAGGTTGATTGCAACTTCAACACTCTCGTCGAACTTTGCAGTTGCGCGGTCCTTGACGAGGGTTACAGCTTCGCCAAGAGCATAAATCTTGTCGCGATCAAGGCCTTCACGGGCCGCTTTGGTGCGCTTACCTACTTTAGCCATTGATCTTACTCCGTAACTTCCACGCCCATGGAACGGGCAGAGCCTTCAACCATCAGCATTGCTGATTCAATGTCGTTGGCATTGAGGTCTTTCATCTTGGCTTCAGCGATCTCACGAACCTGCGCCTTGGTTACGGATGCAACTGTGCCGCGACCTGGAGTCTGGGAACCAGACTTGATGTTGGCAGCCTTCTTCAGGAAGAAGGAAACAGGTGCAGTCTTAACCTCAAAAGAGAAAGACTTATCAGAGTAGTAGGTAATTACCGTCGGGCACGGAGCACCCTTTTCAACGTCCTGCGTTTTCGCATTGAACGCCTTACAGAATTCCATGATGTTCAGGCCGCGCTGACCCAATGCTGGGCCGATTGGCGGGGACGGCGTAGCAGAGCCAGCCGGCACCTGAAGCTTTAGGTAACCTTCAATTTTCTTCGCCATAATCCTCTCCATTAAGGAATGGGTGTACTGAAGCTACAGCACACAAGAGAGCGGGCGGTCTGGTCCGAAAGCGCACCGGCGAAAGTGCGCGAAACCTGCCGCCCCTTGTCAAACGGTTAGCCGACCTTGTCGACCTGACCGTATTCGAGTTCAACCGGGGTCGCCCGGCCGAAGATGGACACTGTCACTTTCAGACGTGCCCGCTCCTCATCGACCTCTTCAACAAGGCCGGAGAAGGAAGCGAATGGACCGTCGCTGACGCGAACCTGCTCACCCACTTCAAAACTGATAGATGGCCGCGGCGCTTCCACGCCCTCCTCAACCTGGCCCTGAATACGACGAGCCTCGGATTCGGAAATCGGCATTGGCTTCTTGTCGTTCCCCAGGAACCCGGAGACCTTTGGTGTATCGTTGATGAGGTGATACGCTTCGTCGGTCATCTCCATCTTCACCAGCACATAGCCAGGGAAGAATTTGCGCTCGCTTTCAACCTTGCGACCGCGACGGACTTCTGTAACCTTCTCCGTCGGGACGAGAACCTCTTCAAACAAGTCCTCAAGCCCCTGCTGCGCGGCTTTCTCTTTGATAGCCTCAGCAACCTTCTTCTCGAAGTTGGAGTAAGCGTGAACGATATACCAGCGCTTAGCCATTTTTTAAAGTCTGCTCCCAGTGCGAACTTTAGCCAGCAAGGCCAAGCACGTAAGAAATTACAAAGCTCATCAACTGGTCAGCCGCCAAGAAAAACAGGGCCGCCAGAAACACCATGATGAACACCATGACAGTGGTAATCACGGTCTCACGGCGTGTTGGCCATGTAACCTTCGCAGTCTCAGAACGAACCTGCTGTAGAAAAGTAAAAGGATTGGTTTTTGCCATCCGGTACCGGCCCAACTCACGACAGGTGGGCGCGTGAAGTGATCCACGCGCCCCCATGATCAGAAAAAACTTCTTTAAGCCATGTAGGCTCGCTTATCAAGAGTTAAATGGCAGGGGCAGAGGGGTTCGAACCCCCGACCTACGGTTTTGGAGACCGTCGCTCTACCAACTGAGCTATACCCCTGCATCAACCCGCCTTGGCGGATAGAACTCTTGCTGGCCCGGTTAGAGGGCCGGTGTCGCCGTGATATAGGCGACACCTTTGATCAGGTCAACTGATCTTATTCGATGATTTCAGCAACGACGCCAGCACCAACGGTGCGGCCGCCTTCGCGGATAGCGAAACGCAGACCATCTTCCATTGCGATCGGAACGATCAGCTCAACAGAAACGGAAACGTTATCGCCAGGCATAACCATCTCAGTGCCTTCCGGCAGGCTAACAACACCGGTCACGTCAGTCGTACGGAAGTAGAACTGTGGACGGTAGTTAGTGAAGAATGGGGTGTGACGACCGCCTTCTTCCTTGGTCAGGATGTATGCCTCTGCCTTGAACTTCGTGTGCGGGGTTACAGAACCCGGCTTACAAAGAACCTGGCCACGCTCAACTTCTTCACGACCAACACCGCGGATCAGTGCGCCAATGTTGTCGCCAGCTTCACCCTGATCGAGCAGCTTGCGGAACATTTCAACACCGGTAACGGTGGTCTTGGCGGTGTCCTTGATGCCGACGATCTCGACTTCTTCACCAACCTTGATCACGCCGCGCTCTACACGACCGGTTACAACAGTACCGCGGCCAGAGATGGAGAACACGTCTTCGATTGGCATCAGGAACGGCTGATCGCGTGGACGGTCTGGAGTTGGGATGTACTCGTCAACTGCAGCCATCAGCTCGGTGATCTTGTCCTTGCCGATGTTGTCGTCGCGATCTTCCAGAGCTGCCAGAGCAGAACCAGCTACGATCGGAATGTCGTCGCCTGGGAATTCATAGGAGGACAGCAGTTCACGAATTTCCATCTCGACGAGCTCGAGAAGTTCTTCGTCATCTACCTGGTCAACCTTGTTCATGAAAACAACCAGAGCAGGAACGCCAACCTGACGAGCAAGCAGGATGTGTTCGCGGGTCTGTGGCATTGGGCCATCAGCTGCGTTCACAACCAGGATTGCGCCGTCCATCTGCGCTGCACCGGTGATCATGTTCTTCACGTAGTCAGCGTGACCTGGGCAGTCAACGTGAGCGTAGTGACGGTTTTCGGTCTCATACTCAACGTGTGCAGTTGAGATGGTGATGCCGCGTGCACGCTCTTCAGGTGCACCGTCGATTTCGTCGTAAGCCTTGAACTCACCGAACTGCTTGGTGATAGCAGCAGTCAGAGTGGTCTTACCGTGGTCAACGTGGCCAATTGTGCCGATGTTGACGTGCGGCTTCGTACGGTCAAACTTTTCCTTCGCCATAGGCGTAACTCTCTATCCAATCCGCAGTTCAGACTATCAAGGTCCTGAGGCACAGACTCAAACCAACGTCAAACCGCCCCAATTAAAACCTTTGAGGATCGCGCGTTCTGGCGCAGCTAAAGATTGGAGCGGGTGAAGGGAATCGAACCCTCGTCATCAGCTTGGAAGGCTGTTGCTCTACCATTGAGCTACACCCGCGAAACCAAACGGTGAATGGTGGAGGAGGTTGGATTCGAACCAACGTAGGCATAGCCAGCGGATTTACAGTCCGCCCCCTTTAGCCACTCGGGCACTCCTCCGAAACACCTCTAAGCAAAAGACAAATGAACCGCCTTCAGCTTAGCTAGCTTCGACAGACCGCTGTACGCCGCAAGCGGGTACCGCGTTCCTGTGGCGCGGTTTATGCAGTTGTAGACCCGCCGTGTCAACGGCCATCTGCAACAGATTGTGCAAAAACAACAGGAACACGAAACAAATCCTTCTCCCCTTTCCGGTCCACCGCCCGATTTATGCCCGAAACCCATTTCCGGCTCGCCAAGTTTTTCGCAGGAACCCGCGCTCTTTGGCTTTCGGCGCCCGTCGCCAAGCATTTGCCGCAAAAAGCTATCCCCATTGATCCGGCAAAGCTTTCCCATTGTCACAGGCCCTCCATCCGCCCTCTCGTGTGGATAAACAGCAGACAAGGATTCGGTTTTACTTATTGAACAGAAATGCGCAGCGCTGTATCGCTCACCTTCATGAGCCAGAACAAACGCCCCAAACAATTCAAAGATAAACCACAGGCCGGCCACCGCGGCGGCATACCGCCCTGGAAGAAGAAAGCCATGGGTGGCCGTCCCGACACGGACGACGGCCCCTTCTTCATCTACGGCCTTCACACGGTCGAAGCTGCCTTTGCCAACCCGGCCCGCAAGCGCCACAAGCTGGTCATCAGCCAGAACGCGCTACGCCGCCTTGAAGAGCGCGGTGTAAAGCCAGACGTGCCCATTGAAGTTGAAACACCCCGCGCCATCGACAAGCTCTTGCCAAAGGATGCAGTCCATCAGGGCGCTGCCCTGTTCGTTGATCCCCTGCCCCACTACGGCGCAGAGGAACTGGAACGCGGCAAGTTGGTGCTGGCCCTCGACCAGGTAACCGACCCCCATAATGTTGGCGCGATCCTTCGCTCTGCCGTTGCCTTGTCCGCCGATGCTGTCGTCACGACGCGCCGACACGCCCCAGAAGAAGGGCCCGTTCTGGCAAAAACCGCCTCAGGCGCCCTCGATATGATCCGCCATGTCCGCGTGCCGAACATGGCGCGGTTTGTCGATGAAATGCGTGAACAAGGGTACAAGGCCATCGCACTGGACAGCGAAGGCCCAGCTTCATTGGAAAATACCGAGTTCACCGAGAAGATACTCCTGGTCCTCGGCTCGGAAGGAAAAGGCGTGCGGCAGGGCGTGCGAGAAGCCTGCGACACCCTCGCCCGGCTGGATATGCCCGGCGAGATCAAGTCGCTCAACGTCTCAAATGCCGCCGTTCTGTCTCTTTATGTTGCCCGCATGAAGATGGGCCTCGGCTGAGCGCCCATCCCTACGCTTTGAAGGTTCGCGGCCTGCCAGCACCTGCTGGTGGGCCGTTTTTGATAGGCACCAAGGGCAAAATACAAATCGGGCTCGAGTGGCACCGCCGCTCAAGCCCTCCTCTTCACCAAACCGCTGCCATCAGAAGCGGTAGGTAATCCCGGCACCAACCAGCCATGGGTTCAGCTCCGCCTTGCCGGAGAGCTTGGTTCCGTCATTCATGGTGATGTCGTAGTCTGGCTCAAGAAAGAGCTTCTTTACATCCAGGTTCACACCCCAGTTGTCGTCGATCATGTAATCGAAGCCGACCTGCAATGCAGCTCCCCACGTGTTTTCAATATCAAGATCGGACATGGCGTTCTTGCCGTCCTGACTATAGAAAATCGTGTAGTTCACCCCGGCACCCACATAGGGTTTGAACTGACCGAAATTGGTGAAGTGATACTGCAGAGTGAGTGTAGGCGGCAAAAGCCATGTCTCACCTACCGTTCCCAGTGCCGAAATCGACCCTTCCCCCTTCACATCGGCCCATGTGGTACCGAGGATCAGTTCAGCTGCAATGTTATCCGTAAAGTAATAGGTGATATCCAGCTCTGGAATGACCGTGTCTGAGTAAGACAAGTCGGAACCAGCAATGCCATCCACACTGCCACTGTCCTCAGTGATGACACCAAGTGCGCGCACACGAATCTGCCAAGGGCTCTTTTGTGATGCCGCAGCAGCCATCACCGCATCTTGCTGCGGGCTCAGGTCCGCCGCCAACGCCTGCCCGGTGGTGGCAAGCATCGCCGCAGCCCCCACAAGACCCATGGTCCTCTTGAAACCCATAATCTACCTCCAGAGTTCTAGGTTTTCTTCCCACGGGCAAAACAACTATTGGTAGCATTCACTAGGTACATTGAGTTGCATCAATTTGAGATTGGAAAAACTAAAAGGCACTGAAATTGCTTTAGTTTCCCGGCAAAATAGATAATCGATCCCCCCACTCACCTGCGGATAACCAACCCGCGCACGCGCCGAACCAGCGTGACGCGCAGTCGGATTCTCTGCTTTTCATCAGGGACTTGTGGATGACAAGGCTTAGAAAAACCGCAGAAACCTGCCAACGCTTTTCCGGTGCAGGCCGCCGCTCGAGGTCCAGCTGTGAATTTCCGAAAAGAATTTTTCCAAAAGCATTTACAAACCGGCCAGAGCCCCTTAAAAGCCCTCCAGCGACGCCGGTATAGCTCAGATGGTAGAGCACCTGACTTGTAATCAGGGGGTCGCGGGTTCGATCCCTGCTGCCGGCACCACGCTTTCCCTTGTAGAGGTCAATGACTTAAAAGCCGCAACTCTGCGGCTTTTTGTGTATCCAACACCCCTCAAAAAAGCTCCAGTAAGCACGGCAAAACACGCTTAATCGGAGCAGCTGAAGCCCTCCAAGTATTGAGGGGCTTGCATGCGCACGCTTTGGAAGCTGCAAGGCAACAGAATAAACTCGGCGAGTAACCCATTCGGCTGACCACTCACGGCCTTCATTGAGCGCCCCAGCCGCTCAACCGTCCTCGGAGAAAAAGTCCTCGTCCAGCCGCTGAATCTGGATCGTCTGCCGCGTCCTTGTACCGACACAGTGCTCGATCATCAGGTCAGCAAGCCGGTTGCCATCAATAAGGATCACCCTTTGCGTCAGGTTCTCGGCGTACTCAACCGCCCCTTTGGAAAAGCTTGAGGTTGTCACGAAGACGCCCTTTGTCGCTCCCAGCCCCACCAGCGAGCCCACAAAGCCTTGTATCTCGGGACGGCCAATGGTGTTGCCCTCAGCATACCGCTTGGCCTGAACATAGATCCTGTCCAGGCCAAGCCTGTCCTCGTTGTTCACCCCATCAACGCCGCCATCGCCAGACCGTCCAAGCTGCTCGGCTGCGTTGTTGTGCGAGCCGCCATAGCCCATAGCCATCAGCAAATCGACAATCAGCTTCTCGAAGAAGGCCGGTGAATTGTGCCGAATGCGATCCAGAAGATCGGCCCTGCGATGTTTCCAAAACCTGACCTCCTGCCGGCAAAATCCCTCAGGGCCTGGCTTATTCTCATCAAAGTCAAAGCCGACTTCCATTTCGCTGTTGGTCAATGCAGCATCTCCATAAGGAAATCGCGATCGGGAAACTCGATGGCTTCAATGCTACAGCTATCCAAGGGGTTCTTGGCATTCCAGATGAGGCTCAGGAAGGGTGTTGCCATTACATTGCGGTAGCCGTTGAATAGTGCCTCACATTCATCGGCAACAGCTACTGGATCGCGGACACTCATACGAGTTGCCAGCCCACTCAGCAGGGAAAATCCGGATAGATGGGCGTCATTCTGGTCTTCTTGAGCTTGGAATATCCGTCGCAGATAATGCAACATTGCCAGTTCAGGATGGATTTGAAAAACTGCCTTGAGGCATTCTCCAGTGTGGTACTCTGCAAAGCCCTCATTCAGTACCGGTGAGTGAATCCAAGCCAAGGCGCCCTCTGCGCTATGCTGCATCGCGGGTGCGTTTACCAGATGATATAAGTGGTGCGTGGCTTCGTGGCAGAGAATTTCCGCAATTGCGAGAAGCGGAATACCAGCGTCCAGCGTTATGGCGTGTTCTTTCCGAAAAAAGGGCAAGTCGGGAAGCATGTTCCACGAAACCAATCGGCAAGCTGGGTCTTGGTGGTTTCCAAGAACGCAATCCACGGTGCACTCCAAGTCTTGCAAAACCGAAACATCAGGCCTTTGCAGCTCGGGGTTGGTGCCCTGCAGCGTTTGAAAAAGGCCCTGCCCCCAGTCGAACCAGGAGGGTTCATAAAAAGCGTCGGGAAAGCCCAGAGGGCGCTGTGTAATGGCAACGTCGCTGAAAGGCTCTAGGGTACGCCAATATTGAGCAATGAGACTGCTTAGGCTTAGTCCTTCATGCCAGGGTCGGTCGAAGAGGAACTTTGCCAGCCTGAGGTGCTTGTCCTTGAATGTTTCTACTCGGTTTTTAAGTCTTTGGTGGAGCTGAGGATCGCTGGAGGCCAGTGCCTCATCTATTTCTGCCCCCCCCTGATACAAGGCGTAAGCCAGTGTACCGGCGCGATCGGGCGCCGCGGTAAAACCGCTTTCCCGCTCAATTGCGGCAAAGCTTGGCAGAAAGCCTGAACATATTGCTTCAAACTCCGCCTTGAGGGGGGCGGAGAGGTCTTTGCAAATCTTCTCCAGAAACACGCCCGTCAGATCTTCCATGGCCTGTGGAGGGGCAAGGGAAAGTTGACGCAGTGCTGCATAGCCCCTGCTCTCTTGGTGCGACACGTTGATTCCGAGGTCACGAAGTGCTGTCGGCAGCTCAAGAGACAGATAGTGGTCTCGATCATGGCGCGCCTCATACATGTTCGCTTCTGAAAGCGGCTTGAGAGCCCTTTCCGCAATAATGAATGGTTTCACGCCAATTCGAGAGGATGTCGCCGGGCTGCTTTTCAGGATTGGGTTCGTGATCCCTATGGTCATGGTGAACCTCGCGCGACTTGAGGCAGGAATGGCAGATCGGGTCAAGCGTCGAGAGGATCTGCCATCCTTGTGTTTTTCTGAAGGAGCCCCTTACTTCGGGAGCGCCCGTTCAAGTAGCCATGGCCGCTCATTCGGCCTTTGCCGCTAGAGCTGTTTTCCGTGGCAATAGCTGCCTTTCGGCGCGCAGTCCTGCGCAACTTGGCAGTTGACCGCGCACAGATGCCTCCGGTGGCAATATCTGACCGTGCACATATCAATCTTGCTCTTGCAGCGGTCCGCACCACAGCTGGCTTGTGGAGCGCAGTTACCTCTAATGGTTTCGCCGGGATCCACTTCCGGATCTCTGACCCAGATGAAGTCATTCAGGCCTGCGTCGCGAAGCTTTTCATCGATTTCGTTCTCGAATGAATCGAGAAAATCACTGAGTTCCTTGGAGAGTTTTGCGTCTGTCATGTCCCGTCTCCTTTGCTTGCCCTGCACCTCACACGGAGGCACCTCCTTCGCTTTGGAGTCTGTGCCGGAGATCGCTGACATATTTCAACTTTACGATTTCCTCCAGATTCCAGCGAAACTCTGTACACTTATGGCTTGCGTCGCCTTGGGCTATCTCCTCATAAGAACAGCCAGCGATGCACAGGGGCAGATAGGGGCAAGCCCGACATTCTTCGCTTTCAAAGCGATCAAATGCCTCCCATTGTGCAAGTTGAGGGCGATACGTTTCCCCCTGCTCACTGAGCTGCCCGACACAAGCATCTCGTTCGCCCACATCGTTCCAGCATTTGTACAGGTATCCATCAGGGTCGATCACAAATGCATTTGAGCAAATGGCCCCGCACCCGTTCCCAAGTCTGGGAAAGGTTTCAATATCCTGCCCCCTAGTCAGCGCCTCCATGCCTCTTTGCACTTCGTATTCTGCAAACTCGCGGCGCGTATAACAGTTCTCGGCATAAGCTCGAGACGCGTCAGTGACGGCGTCAACCTTTCCTGGATACACGTAGACTTTGTCTGACAAGCCATCGGCGGCCACCATGTCGCGGATGATATCGAGATCCTCAGGGTTGGTCTTGTCGATGTTGACCCGCAGGCTGATGCGCTCGAAGTGTCGACTGGCGGTCTTCAGGTTTTCATAGATGCGATCAAACGTCCCTCGGCCATTCTTCAGTTTGCGGCGCTTGTTGTGAGAAGGGGCGGCCCCATCAAGTGTAATCTGAACAAAAGATACGCCTGTGTTGCTGAGTGTGCGTGCAAGTTCCTCCTCCAGCAAATATCCATTGGTAATCATGGAACTGCCGAAATTCACGTTGGCTTCCTTGCAGGCTTCAAAGAAGTAGCGTTGCAGGTCCAAAACGCGGTCTTTCACCAAAAGTGGTTCGCCGCCGTACCAGGACACGGAAAAATCACTCAGATAGCGAAGTTGTTTACTTACAAAAGCTTTGATGCGCTCCGTCACTTCCGCGTTCATGTGTCGAGACTTATGATCCTGATAGCAATAGGGGCAACGGAAGTTGCAGGCCAAGGTAGGTGCGATGGTGAGCGCAAGCCTGGCACTCCCAAAACGGGCGTTCTGGTCCATGGCCTTCAACAGTCGCCGTTCATCGAGGCTGGCATCAACAACAAAACCACCGGATTTAAGTGCTTGCACAAGATCTGCGGGCAGCCTTTTGGTGAGGGCTTCTGCCGTAATTGGCGAAGCGTCTAGAGCGTTGTCCAGCTGCGATGCGAGCTTTTTTGAGATGCGGAGGACAGCATTTGTTCTGGAATTGTAAAGCAAACACGCGCCAGACACTTCTCCAAGACCAAATCTAAAGTTGTAGATAGATGATTGCAGATCAGGAACAGGTGGCGCGTTTTTGTCTTGATGAATCTGAAGTTTGGACTTCGTCAACATGAGGAACCTCCCGATCGATAAGAACCGGATTCGCATTCCCCTAGGATAGATCATCGAAGATAATTATTATTGACATGCATCAATTTGAAAGACGCAACTATTTCATCGAAAATTGTTTGTAAATATGCTTGTTTTATATTTTTTAAATAGTGTTTTAGATCGATTTATATTTTGAAAAAATCTGGAATAACCACAGACGGAAACCTGCCGAGCACTTTTCTTACGCTGTTGAGCATCCTAGTTTCTGTTGACAAAGTAGGTTCCCAAATCCGTTGAGCTGTGTTCAGGACTTATACATTTGGAGGCAGGCACATCATACAACATGCGCCCCCTCAAGAAAGCGCCCGGCCGTAACGGGGCGAACGCTGCGTCGGCTGGAGTGTGCTATTGCTCTTTCCAGCGACTTTTCAGTCACTCTCAGGCCGGTTTGCCTTGCGCAGCCTTTGCGTTTACTTCGCAAGGCACTGCCAAAGGATACGAGGCAGCAAAATCAGGTTCGATGGCCTGTTATGGAGCGCAGCTTTGAAACTGCGATCCACTATTAGGGATTTGCCTGGACCGATGCCTATTCTACGGTCGCCAATACTCTTATATACTTGCCGTTACAGCTGAGCGTTCTTGCACGGGCAGCATCCAACCTTCTTTAATCTGCACAAACACCTCGTCGCCTGGGCTTACGGGGACTTCTGCAGGACAGGTCGCCAACAGATTGCACGGCTCACCATCACAGAGCTCGACCGAAACCAAGGTATTTGGGCCAGTATACCGGGCCGATACAACCCGCGCCTTTATCGATGATCCGGTCTCTTCGGCAATCAGGCAGTTCTCCGGCCTCAGGCAGACCTCAGCAGGACCGGAGGCAGAACCTTGCGGTGCATGAACAGTGAAATTTCCGCCCCCGAAGGCGACCTGGGCGGTCCCTGTGCCAGCTTCCAAGCAAACCACCGGCAAGACGGAGCCGCGACCGATGAACCGAGCAACATCAACGTCAAGCGGCCTGTTGTAGAGATATCGCGGTGTGTCAATTTGCCGAAGATCCCCGTCCATCATCACGGCGACCCTGTCTGCCAGAGCCAGCGCCTCCGACTGATCGTGGGTTACGAAGATCATTGTAGCGCCAGTCTCCCGATGAATTCTGCGGAACTCGTCCTGCATGGTTTCGCGAAGATTGGCATCAAGGTTGGCAAGCGGCTCATCAAGCAGAATAACCGAATTGCGGGCCGCCAGGGTCCGCGCCAAGGCAACCCGCTGGCGCTGACCACCCGAAAGCTCCGCAGGCTGACGCTGCGTGTAGTCCTGCAAGCCAACGGACTCCAGTGCCTGATCGACACGTTTTCGTTTCTCCGCGGCGGGGACACGGTCCACGTCGAGTGCAAATGCGACATTGTCCCAGACCGACATATGTGGCCACAACGCATAGGATTGAAACACCATACCCAGCCCACGGCGCTCGGTTGGCACATGGGTCCGTGCGGTAGAAACCGCTGCCCCGTTCAGGTGAATTTCACCGCCGTCGAGCCCCTCAAATCCAGCAATCAGCCGGAGCAATGTGGACTTGCCGCAACCTGATGGGCCAAGCAGGGCCACAAACTCTCCGGGCTCCACGTGCATGGACACATTGTTCAAAACGAGCTTTTCACCGAAGGATTTGCGAACATTGGAAATTTTCAGGCCTGCCATGGCAGAACTCCTTTGGGTAGCCAGCGCGCGATCGCAGTCGCAAGTGCGGCGGCAGCGAATGTTACGGCAACGGCCAAGACTGATGCGGCGGCGGCGCCTGTCGCGTTGCCCTCATCATACAGGTTGAACACAAGCACCCCGACGGTCTCATTTCCGCGGCTCCACAACAGGGCTGAGACGGTCAGTTCGTTATAGGCAGACAACACAACAAGGAGCACCCCGGCACCGGCGGCAGGTGCAACCGAAGGCAGAAGAATGCGCCGCATGCGCAACACAGGTCCCGCGCCAGCGATGCGCGCAGCCTCGTCCAATGCAGGATCCATGGCTTCGAACGCCGCCGTGACAGGACGAAGGCTCAGCGCCAGAAAGCGCGCAAGATAGGCAAGAAGGATCAGCCAACCAGTCCCGTAGAGACCAATGCCCAGCACGGGGATGGGCCGCAGAAACGCCAGAATGAAGGCAATCGAGATCACAACACCCGGCAGCGCATATGGCAAGTCGGCGCACCGATTGAGCACCCGGGCCAGCCGGTTGCGGCGGTTGAGCATCATCCAAGCCAACGGAACAGCGATCAACATGCTCAGGACCGCGGATGCTGCAGAAAGCCATGCCGAATTGACAAAGGCGCGCCGGGCCGTTGAATTTGACAGCACATCTGCGTAATGCGAAATCGTCATTGTCTCCGAGGTCAAAGGCAGACCAAGGGCCTTTACAACGGATGTACCCACCAGTGCAAACACAGGCAGCACAGATGCAGGGATCAAAAGAAGCAGCACACTGACCGTAAGCGCAATCCTTGTCCGCTGCGACACCTTGAACTGCACCGGCATGCCCTGTCCGGACAAAACGACCCGCGCGCGTGCCTGTGCAAAGCCCTGAGCGGTAAGAGCAATCACCGCAATCAAGGCCAGCAAGAGGGACAACACGGCCACCTCACCAAGGACAGAAGGGCCGAACCCGGACAGCCGTTGATAGATCAGAGCCGTCAGCATCGTGTACCGCCCCGGTATGCCCAGCAAAGCAGGAATGCCGAAATTCCCCACCGCCGCAGCAAAGGCCAAGGCCCCGCCTGCGAGAAAACTCGGCCGCAGCAGAGGGAACACAATCCGCCAAAGGGAGCGCATACTCCCAGCGCCCGCAAGGTTGCCAGCTTCCAGAAGATCGTTGGGTATCGACCGAAGCCCCGCGCGTACGGCCAAGAAAACGATCGGCATGTGCTCAATACCCATGAGCAGTATAATGCCTTCCCGCGAATAAAGCGGGTTGCGTGTGCCCGGCTCAGGCGCAAGGCCAATCGCTCCAAGAATAACGGAGGACGGACCGGTCAGCTCGAGCCACGCGAGGGCGGCAATCTGGGCCGGAACAAGCATGGGGACCAGCACCAGGAACGTCAAAAAAGCGCGCCCAACGGGCCGCGCTGCGCCAAGCACAAGCGCCAGATATCCTCCAAGAACGAGCGAAACCGCAGTGGCTCCCAGGCTCGCTTCGACCGTTCGATAGGCGGCCAGACGGGTACTTGGCGCAGCCATTACTTCCGCAACAGTCGGCAGCTCGGTTGTACCGATTTCGGCAAACAGGAGTAACAACGGTACTACGCACAGGCCCACAACATAGAGGGAGAGGCCTGCCAGTAAAACCTTACTGGCCATTGCGCCGTTGGTGAGCGCGCGTGGAACGCGCGCCCATTGTGTGTTGCTGGACTGCACCACGGTTATCCCCCGAACAATTCGGCAAAGGTGCGTTTCAGATCATCTGTGGACTGCATCAGCTCAGAGGCGTCAAGCGGCATGATTTTCAAAGACGCAGGGTCTGGGTATCCTTCAGGAGCAGAAATGCCCGCACGGATCGGGAAGTAGTTCTGTGTTACGGCGTGTTCTGATGCCTGCTGGCTGAGCTGGAAATCGACAAAGGCTTTGGCCGCATCGACATTCTTCGCAGAGGCAAGGATGGCAACAGGCTGATTGATCACGCTCACGCCTTCCTCAGGGAAGACGAAATCCACTGGCGAACCCTTCAACTTCTGACCAAAAGCCATGTAGTCGATGATGATACCGTAGGCTTTTTCACCTCGGCTGACCGCATCGCGAACGGAGCCGTTCCCCTTGCCTGCGATTGCGCCGTTCGCTGCCAGCGCTTCGTAGTAGTCCCAGCCCATACCCTGTTGCTGTGTAACCGTTCCCACATGCGCCAAGGCCGCGCCGGAATAAAGTGGAGATGGCATGATGACCTGGTTCTCGGCCGCTGGCGCCAGAAGGTCTTGCCAGGACGTCGGCTTGGGAACATCCATCCGCGTGTTGTAGATAATTCCAGTTGTAATCATCTTGGTCCCGAACCAGTACCCTTCCGGATCATACTGGCCGGCAGGCAGGGCAGAAACATCCGCTTCAGGATAGGGCTGCAACACGTCCTGCGCTTTGAGCTGCTCCATCGCCACACTATCAGCGATCAACAGAACGTCGGGCTGCGGGTTGCCGCCAGCAATTTCCGCCTGAAGCTTGTTCAGAACCTCTGTGGTGCCAGAGCGATACACGTCGACCGAGATGTCCGGGTGTTGTTCGTTGAACAGTTCCAGAACGGATTCCATCTGCGCAGTAGGCTGCGAGGTATAGAGCACGAGATCTGCCGCCTCGGCGGTGGTGGCGCTGGCGACAACAAGCGCCGCCGCACAGGTCTTGCTAAACAACTTCTGAATCATAGGAGTATCTCCTTGGAGTGGACTCACCCGGCAGCCGGGCGCCTCCTCATATGTCAGAGCTGCTGCCCTCTTGCAACATGTGTTGCAAATAATTCATAAACCCGCAACACCTGTTGCAAGAACTGAGCAAAGCTGATATCAGGCCCACATGAGCATTATTCGAACCCTTACGCCGACCTCCGGCAGTCTCACCGCCACAGAGCAGAAAATTGTGGCAGCAGTTGAAGCTGAGCCAATGAAGGCCGCCATGCTGTCAGTGGCCGCCTTGGCAAAGGAGGTTGGCGTGCATCGTTCCAGCCTTGTGAGATTGGCCCACAAACTGGGATTTGACGGATACCCCGAACTCCGCGCCCAAATTCACTCGGAGGTCTTTCGGGCAAATGAACCAGAAGAGCGCCTGCGCGAACGTCTTGGCAACTTGCCAGTCGGGCAAGTGCTATCGGACTTGGTGAAGCGCGAAACCAATGCCCTTGCTGAACTGCAAACAATGATCAGCGAAGCGGATCTTGAAGCGGCAGCACAGATACTCAACGGAGCTCAAAGAACCCTCGCCTGCGGTGAAGGGAGCAGCGGGTTTCTCGCAGATGTACTGACCGACCGGCTGGGGCGCGTGGGTATGGTTGCAGAAAGCATCCCGCTCAATCCACGAGAAATTGCCAAGCATCTTGCGAGTGCAAACAGCGGGGACGCCTTTGTCGCTGTGGCCGTCACACGAATGCCAGAGGTCTTGGTGCGTGCCATGGCCGTCGCCCGCAACGCTGGCTTCCAGGTGCTGCTGATCACGGACACCAGCGTTCCTTTTGATGAAACCATACCCAACGTTACGCTGACAGTTCCGCGCAGCGCGGCCATTGAGGCACAGACGCTGGTTGTGCCCACCGCGCTGATATCAGCGCTGGTCCTTGCGGCAACCAAGTCTCTCGGAAACGAGGCTCTGGAAGCCGTAAAGCGCTATGGCGAACTGCGCCACTTGATCAAAGGGTCCTGAAGAATGCATGTCGTGCACTCCCTCAGCTCTGGCTTTGGGTACAAGGAGGCAGCCGCCTTCGTGATCGAACACCAAGGCAGGCGCGTGTTGCTTGATTGCGGACGCACGCGCACCTCGCAACCTGATCTCGCGGCGATCGGAAACGTTGATGCGATTTTGATATCGCATCAGCATGGCGATCATGTAGGCGCACTCTCCATGAAGTCCGCACTGGGAGATCCTGATGTCTACGCAACCCGGTTTGTGGCCTCAACACTTGGCATAAAGGCCATGGACCTTCCACTGGCGGGAGAGATCAGCGTTGGTGGTTTGCACATCCAGACCGGCGCCAATGGCCATGCCCCCGGCGGGGTGTGGATTCACCTTTCAGCGGGCGAAGAAAGCCTGCTTTATTGCGGCGACATCCTGCCTGATAGCGAGGTTTTCCGCTACCAGCAGCCACCAGTGGCCAAGTCCGTCATATTGGATGCGTCTTATGGACTGGAAGCGAGGCCGCAGAACGCCCGGCGCGCTGTGATTAACGACCTAAGACACCAAACGGCCCCGGTCTTGCTTCCCGCACCAGCACAAGGGCGAAGCGTTGAAATCGCATTGGCGCTGCATCAAGCGGGCATGCGCGCCACCCTTTGCCCCAAAACGCGGGAGGCCTTCCACCACATGCTGTCGGACCGGCAAGTCCTCTGGCCCGAAGCCTACAGCCGCCTCGAAGCCCTGCTGGAGCAAGACAGTCAAGACGCCTCGATACACCTGTTGGACGACGCCATGCTCACAGGCTCCGACGCGCAGACCCTCGCGCTCAAGACACTCGAAGAAAACGGCACCGTCTTTTTTACAGGGCATCTTTCAGAGGGAAGCTTTGCCCATGGCCTGCTGCGGTCTGGGCGCGGGAGGCGTTCTGTCTGGCCCGTCCATCCCTCCATTTCACAAACCAAAAGCCTGCTCAAAGAGACGCAAGCCGAGCACTGTTTGCCCGCCTTTTGCGATAAGGACACGGCAACGCTGTTGCAGGGTGAACTGCTTTCCATTCTGGCCCAAAGTTGAAACCAAAAATGACAAGAAATATTCCCACCCAACTATTCTTCCTGCGGCACGGAGAAACCGATTGGAATGCCCTCGGTTTAACCATGGGGCAAGCAAATGTCGCGCTGAACCGGACGGGCAAACAACAAGCATTTGCGGTCCGGGAACAAATCGAACGCTACAATGTCACGTCAGTCTGGCGCAGCCCGCTCAAGCGCTGCCAGCAGACGATGCAGCTGGCCGTCCCTGGCCTTTCCCGCCTCCCTGTATCTGTACTGCCGGGCTTGGCGGAGCGCAACTGGGGGGTCTATCAGGGCAAAAGCGCTGTGCTCAGACCGAGCTTTTACGACAGCCCGCCCTCAGCAGAACCTTTTGACGCCTTTGTGGAGCGCGTTCGCGCCTCCATTTCGCTGATTGGCGACACCGACAGGCCTCTGGTGGTCTCACACTCCGGCGTTTTCCGCGCTCTCTGCCAAATTTATGGATTGGAAACGCAAAAAGAGTCTGTGCCAAACGCATTGCCGCTGCAAATAGAACCGGGCCAGTTCCAAATGTGCGCCTGATATCGCGCACACCATGCAGGGGCTGCTGTAGGCGCAAACAGCATGGCCCCTCCCTCTTCATCGCTTCAGCCGTTGACGTGAAACAAAGCTCTTTCCTGTGAGCCCGGAGCTGCGGACAGGGCAACGTCAAAAGTGTTTCCCTTTGCTGCAGTGCGCCTGCGCTCGTGAGGCTTGCTCAGAATGACCACAGTCTTGTGGGTTGCACTCATCACGAGGTGCAAATACGCAAAACAGGACGTATCGGTTTCACGCGAGAACTCACATCAACCAGTCAAGAGCAACGGCAGAAAAGGCCCCGATAAAAGGCAAGACCAATTGCACCCACCATCGATTTGATTTGCGCCGATCAGCCGCTTTTTCATGCATCTGAATTGCGATGTCCACTAGCACAGAGAGTTCACTAGATGACAGCGGGCGTCTAGATATTTGGCTTTTTTCACTACTTGAGAGGGCATCGAATGCATCTCTTTCAATTTCCCGCGCCATTTTTGGGTCAAAACGCTTGGGAAACTGGCGCCGCCAAACTAGTGAAACGACTTCCGCTCCTTCAATGTCAGTTGAAAAGCGGAAAAATTCAGGATGCTGTTTCAGTACATCGCGCCAATAGTCGCTTTGGGATGGATCGCCACATACCCTGTCTGCGAGCTTCGAAAGTTTAAGTTTGTAGTAGCGATAAGTAGATAGCGCTGTTAGCGCAGCGATTACATCGGACAAACGTCCGTCTTCTAGATAGGGGCTAGATACCTTCGGCCAAAACCTAGCACTTTCAGAAAACGTTTGTTCCCGCCGCTTTAGACTACGAGTGTTGTTTACAGAGGTCTCTACTCCAGAGATGGAGTCTACACGTGTGTTGAAATTGCTTTCCAATTATCTCTCGCTCCAACCTTCGAGCCGTCTCGCAACGCAAATCAAAAGCTCTTAAACAGCAAGCCACAATTGCAAACGGAACAGTTTCAAGATGAATTACTTCCTCAAACCACAACTCGGTTCCAGCTCGAAACTCAAAAGGCTATGAAGCTCGAATGCGGCTGGAACGGCTAAGTACAAGATAAAATTGCCGATATCAATAAATACAATCGAAAGCTCTACGTTCACCGAGCTATCGTCAGATGCCAAAAAAGAGACACAACAACTGATTGCATCTAAAGTACAAACAAGCTGATTGGCTAAGATCGTGTTGAGGAGAAACAGGTTTACCTAGCTGACCCAACTACCCACTGTCAGCACCCCGCTTCCTGTAGAGAAATTTTCCACTTCAGAGTACGTCATCAAACCCGTTTTTGACCTCCCCAGCCCGCCAAGTGCGAACACGAAAAAGGCCCGGTGCGATGGAACGAACCGGGCCTTTGGTCTTTGCAGCAATCAGGCTTTAGCGGCCAAGCGCCTCGCGGAAGATGCGGGTAGACTTCACCAGATCATCCGTCAGTCCATAAAGGCCGCCGCCAATGAGATACATGACCTCATTGCCATAGGTGGCCTGCATGTCTTCCACCCGCTCCAGCGTCATGCCCCCACCCGGCGTTGGGAACACGGTCTTCAGGTGGCCCCACGCGCTCAAGCACCCATCCACGATGGAAAGACACTCCTGCTTGGAAAAGCCAAATCGCCCGCCGTAGTTTGGGTAGACGGAGGAATCTGCCCCGCACAGGCGGGCGATCTGACCAAACAGCACCCGGTGGCTGAACCCTGACGCTTGGGAGGTGACATTGCCGCCCAGCAGAGAGGGGTGCGCAATGATGGGCAGCGCGATGCTGTCATCATCGGCAATGGTGCGCATGGCATCAAACCCAGTAAGCCCCGGACACAGCAATAGCGCCCCTGCCCCGGCCTGCTTGGCAAACTTTGCCCGCTGCATCACGGCAGTAAAGTCACCGGAAACATTGGGCGCGTAAACGGTTTTGCCGCCCGTCTCCGCATTGGCCTTGTTGACGGCAGCAACGCACGCTTCCACCCGCTCTTCAAACGGCGCCCACACCTGGTTGGCAAGACCGTGGTCATCCTTGATCACGTCCACACCGCCCAGAGCGAACTTGTAGGCCAGCTCTGCAAGGCCCTTGGCATCCGTGCCCATGGGCTTCAGCGCGGTCTGGATCAGCGGCTTTTCGGGCACGCCCACCAGCTCCCGCAGGCCAGCAACGCCAAACCGTGGCCCCTTGAACTGCGCCATTATGGCCTCTGGCAACTCAAAGGAGGCCAGACGAATGCCGCTCTGGATGGAAGAGTTGCCGAAGATCACGTTCAAAAGCTGGGTCAGCTCGCCGCCCGCAGCATCCGGGTGATAGGAGATTTTCACCTCCCAAACGTCCCCGCCCAAAGCCTCGGTGGAAAGGATCTGTCCCACCACTTCGTCGGCAACAAAGCCCGGCGTTGCAAGGTTTGCGGGCAGCTCGATGGTCTGCTCAAGGGCGATGCCAAGCGCGCGCTTGGCAATCTCGTCCGCCTGTGCTGTCACGTGGTAGGTAACAACAAAACGATCCATGTCAGAGCGCCTCCGCCTTTGCTGCCGAATGCACGTCATCAATCCGCGCCTCAGCCAGATCGTCGGCCGTGATGCCGGTCTTCTGCCCGCTCAAGGTTTCAACCGCCGCCACCAGCGCCTTGGCATCAAGACCATACTTTTCCATCAGGTACCCCTTGGAGGCCCCATGGGCAAAGGTGTCTTTCAGGCCCAGACGGATCAGCTTCTTGCCAACGCCCTCTTCCGCCATGATCTCGGAAACAATGCTGCCAAGGCCGCCGACGATGCTGTGGTTTTCAAGGGTAATCACCCCGCCATCCACTTCGCTCATGTGCTCCAGCAGCGCTTCCTTGTTGAACGGCTTCAAGGTGCTTGCATGCAGATGGCGAATGCCAACGCCTTTTTCCTTGAGCACAGCGGTCGCGCGCAGGGCTTCCTCGGTGCAGATGCCGGAGGTCACAACGAGCAGGTCCTTGCCTTCAGAAAGGCAGCGCAGCTTGTTGAACTCAAACGGGGTTGAGAACAGGCGCGGCACCTGCCCACGCAACACGCGCACATAAACCGGGCCGTCCACCGCATCGGCCACCGGCAGCACGGTTTCCACTTCCGTGGCATCACCGGTTTCCAGAATGGTCATGTTGGGGATCGCCCGCAGGATCGCCACATCTTCAATCGCCTGGTGGGTAATGCCCCCCGGCGTGGTGATGCCCGGCAGGAAGCCCATCAACCGCACCTTGCGGTTGGAATAGGCAACCGAGTTGATCAGCTGGTCCAGCGGCCGGCGATACAGGAACACGGCGAACGTGTGCAGGAATGGCCGGTAACCTTCCATGGCAAGGCCGCCCGCAAAGGACAGCATGTTCTGCTCGGCCATGCCGCAGGAAACGAACTGATCCGGGTATTGGTCGCGGAACTTGTCCACTTCGCACGAGCTGGTCAGGTCAGCAGAAAGGCACAGCACTTCAGGGCGCTGGCTGGCAAAGTCGATAAAGGACTTCACATAGGGCTTGATTGCAATTTCCATCTCTATCGGTCCCTATTCGATCTCGGCAACATTGACGCCAAGCTGCTCGGCAATGGCATCGCGGAGCTCGATCTTTTCGTCCTCGGAGGTAAAGCGCACGTAGTGGAGCCGCGGGAACCGCTTTTGCAGGTAGTCCATCCCCTCGTAAGGAGAGGTCTTGGCAATCACAACCACCGGGCCGTCTTCGCTGCGCCGGTTCATGGCTTCACGCAGAGCCTCATGGTCGTGCCCGTCCACCATCACGGCATCCGCGCCAAACGCCTTCAGCTTGGCCACAAGATCACCGATCTCGGTTACAGCGCTCATGGCACCGTCACACTGCTGGGCGTTGAAGTCCACCACACAGGTCACATTGTTGATCTTGTGGTGCGCCATGTTGGCAAAGCATTCCCAGGTCTGGCCTTCTTCAAACTCGCCATCAGACATGTAGACGAACACCCGGCCCTCATCGCCGCGGCGCTTGCGGGCAAACGCAATGCCGGATGCCATGGACAGGCCCTGAGCGAGCGAGCCGTTGGTCACTTCCATCCCCGGAGAGTGCTCAGCGCCGATCATCTCAACAGAGGAGCCATCCTTGTTGAACATCTTCAGCCCTTCAGGTGCCATCCGGCCCACTTCAATGAGCGCGGCGTAAAACACCAGCGCGTAATGCGCCGGGCTGATGATGAAGCGGTCATAGTGCGGTGCAAATTCCCCGTGATACCCCGCCCCGGTAAAGGAGTTCGGGTTGTCTGGAGAAGGCACACCGCCAAACGGGGCGGGAATGGCCGGAGCAATGCTCGGGCCAAGGTTCAAAACGTCTTCGTAAAGCACAGCCAAAGTGTCAGCTGCCGAACACGCCTGCGAAAGATAGCCGCCGTTGTTCCGGATCGTGTGTTCAAACACACGCCGCCTTATTCCGAGTGCAACGACTTCGGATTCCTGGTTTTTCATCGTTTCGTTCCTAGTGTTTAGCCAGCGGCGACCGTGTCTTTTTCCTGAAACAGCGCCTTCAGCCCTTCAGGAGAAGCTTCACACACGCCGCGCTCGGTAATCAGTCCGGTCACATACTCCGCAGGCGTCACGTCAAAAGCGTAGTTGCCGCAAGTTGTTCCCTTAGGCGCCGTGTCCACCCATGTGCGGGTCCCATCTGGCCCAATGCCATAAACGTGGGACTGTTCCGTGCCATCGCGCTGCTCGATGGGGATTTCCTTCACCCCATCCCAAACCGTCCAGTCGATGGTTGGCGATGGCAGCGCCACATAGAACGGAACGCCGTTCGCCTTGGCAGCCAACGCCTTCAGGTAGGTGCCGATCTTGTTGCACACATCGCCGCGCGCCGTGGTGCGGTCCGTGCCCACAATGCAAAGGTCCACTTCGCCGTGCTGCATCAAGTGCCCACCGGCATTATCCGCAATCAATGTGTGCGACACGCCGTGGCTGCCCAGCTCAAACGAGGTCAGGCCGCCCTGGTTACGCGGGCGGGTCTCGTCCACCCACACATGCACCTTGATGCCTTCATCATGGGCCTTGTAGATCGGAGAGAGCGCCGTGCCCCAGTCAACAGTCGCCAACCAGCCCGCATTACAGTGGGTCAGGATGTTGATCGTCTCACCCGGCTTCTTCTTCGCTGCAATTTCGCGAATGATCTTCAACCCGTTTTCGCCGATCTGGTTGTTGATCTGGACGTCTTCATCAGCAATTTCGCCAGCAAGGGCATAGGCCGCAGTCAACCGTTCAGCCGGGTTCACTTCCTTCAAGGCCGGGCAAATGCGATCCAGCGCCCACTTCAGGTTGATTGCCGTCGGACGGGTAACGATCAGCTCGTCATAGGCAGCCTGCAGGTTTTCATCGCTGGTGTCCTTCTTCATGGCCAGCGCCACGCCGTAGGCAGCCACCGCACCAATCAGCGGCGCACCGCGCACCCACATGTCACGGATCGAGGTTGCTGCATCCGTCACCGTGTGCAGGTCAATGATTTCCAGCTCGAATGGAAGCTTGGTCTGATCCAGGATTTGAACCGTGCGCCCATCTTCTGCAACCCAGACCGAGCGGTAGTGTTTATCGCCAATTTTCATCTCGTTTCTCCCTCAGCACTGCTTTGCGTAGGCATTAACATCTGCAAATCCTGAGAAACTCTCAGGAGCAACCATAAGCTGGCGCGCCAGTTTCAGCGCCCGCGTTTCAAGTGAAGCGCGCAGGTCAGCGTCTTCAATCTCCTTGAAGTCGGCAACCCCGGCGAAACCAATGATGCGGCGGTGCATTTCCAGACCCGCATTCACCAGCGTATCGATAAAGAGCGTACGGAAAAAGTCATCCTGCGCCGCTTTCAGGAATGCATCTCCATTGATGCCATCCTGATAGATGCTGCGCGGGTAAGCTTCACCCTTCTGCTTGTTGGTCCACAGCGTGCGGAACGTTTGCTCAAACACGCCCCAAGTCTCGACAATCTGCTCAAGCAACCAGCTTTGGTAGTCTTCCACCTCGCCAGCACTGGCGCGGTGGCCCGGCTGCGCATAAAAGGCAAAGAACAGGTTGCCAATGTAGTTGCCAATATCAAAGGCCATTGGACCGTAGAAACCGAACTCAGGGTCAATGACCTTGGTCTCGTCTTCCGTCACCATGATGGAGCCGGAATGCAGGTCACCATGAAGCAGCGCTTGCGCCTCACTCATGAACTTGAGCTTGTACTTCATGGCCACCTGAATGACCTCTTGATCAGACCAAAGGGCCTTGATCGCATCATCCAGCTGAGGACTTGTCCAGTTGTTGCGTGGTGCATCAAAGAACGGCTCGGTAAAGATCAGATCTTCTGTAATCCGGCAAAGGTCGGTGTTCACGCAAAAGCGCTGCACGAGCTCTTTCTTCTGCGCCGATTCAAGGCCCAGATCAGAGGTGTGAAACAGCGTCTGAGCCAGGAACTCACCGATATGCTTGGCGAGTTTCGGGAACTTCTTGCCAGCGATCAGTTCCTTGCGCAGGATCACGTGCGGCGTGATGTATTCCATGGCGAACAGCGCCATCTGTTCATCATAGAAGTACGCCTCTGGCACCGTGTCGCCCGCATAGCGGCGCTCCTCAACGAGGCCATTGAACTCAAAAAACGCGCGGGTCAGCGGCAGTGGCCAGCTTTCGCCAGCGGCGCGCACATATGGCACAGCCTGCTTGACCACGATTGTTTTCATGGAACCGGACACGATGAAAACCAGATTGAGGTTGCCATCGCCAACTTCCTTCACCTCCCAGGTTTCTGGCGCCCCGCCCAAATTGAGGGCCGGCGGCAACTTGGAAATCAGATAATGCGGAAGGGTCTCAACAGTTTGGATCTTGTAGCCTAGTGGCGCTTCAACGCTCATTTTGCACCTATGTCTAGCAGTCGCGTGATCGGTAGGAGGTGGAGGCAGAAACCGCCTCCACCCGTGCGCAGCATCGCCTGCGTCCTATGGGAGCGGCATCCAATCGGGTGTCAGCGTATCGGACGTGGAGAAGCTGGCGACTTTGGCGACCAGATCATTCATGTTTTTGATGTCCAGCGCGTTCAGCATTTCCTGAGTGATCAGGACAGGTGGCACGGTCACCTGGCTGCCCGGGTTTTCACCGTTCATCAGGTACGCCAGCGCGCGAACGCTCACTTGCCCCATGATGGCTGGGTTGGTCGCAGTGGTTGCAACCCACGCACTGCCCGGCTCACGCATGGCCTGAATGTCCGAGTTGGAAATGTCAGCAGAATAGATCTTCACGCTGCTGGAAAGACCCGCTTCATCCACGGCAATCTTGATGCCCTTGGCAAACTCATCATACGGCGAAAATGCAACCGTGATGTCTGGGTTCGCGCGGAAAACAGCAGCGGCCTGGTCGGCAATCTGGTTCGGGATCGGGTTGTTCAGGGTGCCAAAACGCGCCACCTCTTCAATGCCTGGGAACTTTTCCTTCAGCTCGGTGAACACCTCATCACGGCGATCAAGTGGCGGAATGCCCGGCACGTAGACGTAGGCTGCCTTCCAGGCGTTGCCGTTGTCTTTGATGGCCTGCTCCAGGGACATGCGCGCGATCAGGTGATCGTCCTGATTGATCTGAGGAATTTCTGGGTTGTCCGCATTCACATCGAACGCCACCACCTTGATGCCGTTCTGAACGGCCATATCCGCCAGATCCTTCAAGGAGTCGGTAAACCCATGCTGGAGGATGATGCCGTCATACCCCTTCATGATGGCCTGTTCCAGCTGGCTGCGCTGAATGGCGGCATCCTGACGGGCATCATAAACATCCAGCTCAAGACCAAGGGCTTCGGCCTGCGCCCGAACACCTGACAGATAAAGCTCCGGGAAATCACCCTGCGACAGGTAACGAACATGCGCAATCTTCATGCCCTTACCTTCAAATGGGGACTTCACTTCCTCTGCTTGTGCTCCCGTCGTTGCCATCAAAGCGATGGAGGCAACTGCAAGGCCAAGTTTTTTTAATGTAGATTTCATCATTATTTCTCCCAGTTATGACGAAATTACCCGCGCTTTTTGGAAAGGCCGAAGGTGAACATCAGGGCAGCAACAAGCACCAGACCCTTGATGAAATCCTGCGTGTAGTAAGGCGTGTTCATCATGGTCAGACCGTTCAGAAGAACACCGACCAGAAGCGCACCGATGGCAGAACCTTGCGCATTGGGGCGTGCGGCCCCGAGAACTGCAAAGCCAATAAGCGCTGCAGCAACACCATCCATCAGCAGTGAGTTGCCAGAACTCACGTCGCCGCGACCAATGCGAGCCGCAAGCAGAATGCCGCCGATGGAAGCGTAGACACCAGACATGACATAGGCCACGTACCGGTAGAATTTGACCCGAGCCCCTGCCAGATGCGCGGCGCGCTCGTTGGAACCGATGGCGTACATGACGCGGCCATGGCGGGTGCGCTCGAGGAACAGATAGGTAATGACCGCCAGCACCAGCATGATCACAACAGGCACCGGAATAATGTCAAACAGGCGAGCGCGGCCAAGGAACAGGAATGCTTCCGTAAACTTGCCCGGTGCGGTTTCCCCGCCCGAAAGGCTCATGCCGGCTGCAATGGAACGGCCCTGCGTTGGAATGAGCTGCAAGCCAAGCAGAAGGAACATCATGCCCAGCGTTGCCAGGAGATCCGGAACGCGCATTTGCACCGTCATGAAGCCGTTCACGAGCCCCACAAGCACGCCCACACCCAGCGCGGTGAGAATGGCCGCCGTGGTGCCCCCATCAAAGACGATCATCACATAGGACGCCATCATCATGGAAAAGGCCGCTGTGGAGCCAATGGAAAGGTCAAACCCGTTTACCGCCAGCGTCGCAGTCACCCCAAGAGCCAAAATGGCCACGATCGACACGGACTGCAAAATGATGAACACGTTGATCAAGCTCAGGAACGCTGGCTGAGCGATCGAGAAGAACACAATCATCGTCGCCAAAAGGACGAGGAGGCCATACTTGATGGCGTGATCCCGAAAGTTAGTCATCTGATCCTCCCGATCAGGCGTGAATGTCAGTTTCTTGAGTTTTTGAAGAGCTGAGCGCAGCAAAGTCCGCATCTGGTGCCGCTGCGATCTGCTTGATCAAGGTGGGCATATCGATCTGGTCGATACGGTGATCGCCAACCAGATTGTTGTGGTTGAAAACGATGATCCGGTCAGCGATTTCAAGTGCTTCCTCAACGTCTGTACAAACCGCGATGGTCACCCGGTCCTTGGCGGTTTCGCGCAGCAACTTCCCGATCTGTCGACGCGAGGAAATGTCTACGCCCTGGAATGGCTCATTGAGCAGCAACACCCGGCACTCCTCGAGCATCCACCGGGCCACCATGACCTTCTGCTGGTTGCCACCGGATAGCGTCGACATCTCTGCGGTGGGGTCGGTGTATTTGACCTTGGTCAGGTCAATCACCTCTTTCACCCGCGCCTTCTCCCGATCCCGGTTGATGAAACTCAGCCAGGAGAAGCTCTTGAGAAAAGGCAGGCTTGTGTTGTTCTCAATCGAGAAGTCCGGAATGATGGCGTTATTGCCGCGATCTTCCTGAACCATGTAAACGCCGTCCTTGATGGCTTGATTGGGGGACGTTGCCCGCCACTCAGCACCATCGAGCATCACCGTTCCGCTGGCGAACTCGTGCATCCCAAACAGGCTTTCAACCACGCTGGCACAACCGGAAGACAAAAGACCGGTCAGCGCCACGATCTGACCCGTCTTTAGGTCGAGATCAAACGGCTTGGACCCTTCAGCCAGCTGCACCTGACGGAACACAACACGCGAGGCCTCCCCGCTTTGGTAGTCGTGCATGACTTCACCAACGGCGTGCCCCAGCATGGAGTGAACCGCGCCATCGAAATCCAGAGGCTTCTCGAACACCCCCACAATGCGACCTTCTCTCAACGCAGCAATGCGGTCGGCCAAACGGCGAATGTCCGACATTCTGTGTGAGATGTAGATGATCGCCACGCCTTGATCGCGCATTTGCTCCACCGCATCAAACAGGCGCAGAGCTTCTCGTTCGGAAAGACTGGAGGTTGGCTCATCCAGAATGAGCAGCCGCGGCTTGACACTCAGCGCGCGGGCAATGGCCACGAGCTGCTTGTCCGCTTGGCTCAGCTCCGCAACCTTGGTGTCCAGCGGCAGATCAAGACCAATTGTCTTGGCCACTTCCGCAGCGCGTTCATGGAGCTTTCCCTTGTTCACGAAGGCCGGGAACCGACCATCGCAAAGCTGATCAAGAATAAGGTTTTCGGCAATCGTAAGATCCTGAACAACACCGTCATTGATGATCTGGTGAACGGTTACGATGCCGCTTTCTCGTGCTTGCTGTGGTGTGTCGATGATGCTGGTCTGGCCATTGACGCTGATGGCACCCCCATCGGCCTGGTAAACACCTGAAAGGATTTTAACCAGCGTCGACTTGCCTGCACCATTGGCCCCCATGAGAGCGAGAACCTCGCCACCACTCACGGTCAGACTGATGTCATGCAGCACGGTGTTGGTACCAAAGCTCTTCTTGATACCGGAGATTTCTATGCTGTCGGATTGTATCCCCATCGCTTCCTCCCAAAAGCAGCAGAGACAAGTTACATATGTTCTCTTTATGTGACAAGTGTAAAAAATATCTCAGAATGATGAGGGGAAATACATAACAACGCACCACATGCGCCACTCAGCCTGACGCGTAATATCCGCGCCAAAAACAAAAAGGGCAGGTTTCCCCGCCCTTTAGCCGTCATATGAGTTTCAACTAATCAAACAGCGTTCTATCTGCCATCCAGCTCGTAGATCGGCGTCACACCAAGATGCTTTCCAAGGGAAACGATCTGGGCATCACTGATTCCCGGCAGGTCCCTTCCGGCCATCTTGCCCTGACAGTAGATCATTGCGGCCTTTTCGGCGGTCTCGATCAGGCCGAACGCATCATCCAGTGAATCACCGGCTGCCAGAACCCCATGAAAAGCCCAGAGGATCAAGCGGTGCGTCTTGGCCAACTCTCCTGAGGCCTCACCAATGGCGAGAGAGCCCGGCAACATCCAGGGCACAACACCAACGCCGTCAGGAAAGAACATCAGGCTTTCAGAGCACATGCGCCACAGCGTTTTTGTAAACGCCTCACTGGACTGATCATGAAGATGGCTCATCAACAGCAGCCAGTCCGCATGGGTGTGAACGATCACCGATTGCCCCTTGTCCTGACGCTCTGCATGCACCAGAAGGTGGGTGATCATTTCGCTTGAAGGTCGCCCCCCGCCAGCGTAGCCAGCGATCGGTGTAAACTGGGAACCGTCTTCACTGAAGCGCACAAGCCCAAGATCTTGCTCAGGATTTTCTTTCACATGCCGCATGAACGCGCCGCTGGCGGTCATCAGCATGTGCTGCCCGGCAAGAGCAGGCACCGGCTTTGGCAGATCATACCACTGGGTAGACGCCATCTCGGCAACACCCCATTCGGCCATCTGCTGCGGGTTCAAGCGGACACTTATGTTGCCCGCATTGCGCTCGCCCCACCCTTTGTCCCAAAGCGCATAGGCAAGCACCTTCAGTTCCTTCACCAGGTCAGACTGCAGCCAGGCATCATGACTAACCATCGAACACCACTCCCTTCTGCAGGATCAGGCAGCCATAAGGGCGCAGATCCGTGGTCGCAACAATAAGACTTGTTTTTTCTGCTAGGTCGTAAAAGGCGAACCGATCGATCGCTTCCCACTTGTGGCCCTTCTCCTCACTGGCATCCAACACCTTGAGGAAATCCTGCGCCGCTTCAGGCAGCTCCGCATCGTCGGCTTGCGCCATCAGCTTGATGGGGCAATCATCGAACCCGTCGACAGGAAACAGCGTGAGGATGGCCGCCAGAACATCACTGGCCGTCGTGCCCGGCATAGTGATCAGATGGCCGTTAGCCCGTGATGCAGCTGCAAAATTTGCATCAACAATCGCCAGCGTATCGCCATGCCCCATGGACGCCAGAGCATATAGCAGATCAGCAGACAGCAGCGGATCTATCGATTTTAACATGAGCCCACCTTTTACATTTGTCATTACTAAATACCATTTGTAATATGTCTCTGGCAAGTCTCCCGTTTCCTCGGAATGATTGGGAGTAGCAATTAACGCGAAACTTATGGTAAGGGCGGCAACTTGATCGATTGGGCTACGAGGCAGCGGGCGTGACCAGAAAAGAAAAAAGCAGTGCGATTTGGTTCAACAAGGACCCCATCTTGCATTCAGCATGGCTCTACTATCAGGAGGGCCTGAACCAGACCGATATCGCAGAGGTTCTGGGCGTTTCCCGCGCCAGCGTCGTCAAGTACCTGCAGCAAGCCCGCGAACTTGGGTACGTTCAGATCACACTGGATCAGGACCGCTATACTCAGGCGACCATCTCATCAAAGCTCAAGACCAAGTTCGGTCTGGATAATGTACTGGTCGCCCCGGCAGGTGACGGCCAAACCCATGTTCGCATCCGGCTTGCCCGTGCAGGCGCCATGTATCTCAGCCATGTTACGAAGGATAACGACACCATTGGAATCGCCTGGGGCCGCACCATTCACGAGCTGAGTCAGGCCATGCCCCGCAAGCCGCTAAAGAATGTCAGCGTGCTGCAAATGATCGGCTCCATGTATGCCCAATACAGTTTTGCCGCCGACGAGGGCTCCTCACTTATCGCCAACAGGTTTGAGGGCACCGGCATGAACCTCAATGTCCCGGCGATCGTCTCCAGCGCCCGCCTCGCCACGGAACTTCAGGCCGAGCCCATCGTGCGCTCTCATTTTGCCGTTCTGGAACGGTGCAGCCGCGCAGTCTTTGTGGTTGGCCACTGCTCACCCAATAATTCGGCGGTACGGGCCGGCATCATCTCGGAACAGGATATGGAGACCTACAAGCAGCTGGGCGCAACCGCTGTCATCTGCGGACGGTTTCTGGATGCACAGGGACAACCGGTTATCACAGAACTGGACCAGCGGATCCTTGGCATCAACCTCGCTCAGCTCCGACAAATTCCAAGCCGCATCATGATCGGCGGGGGCCCGAAGAACCATCAAGCGGTCCTTGCAGGCCTGCGCGGTGGCTATGTGACGGATTTGATCACAGACCATGAAACCGCAGACTTCCTGCTTGAGAACGGCTAGGGCGCAGCTCCCAGCACCCTAGGCACATTCAAAGCAGCATTCCATCCGCCTCAGGCACGCAGGTGCCCGAGGAAATCCGCCATGCTGGCCTCCAGATCCCGAGCATACTCAGAAAGCTGATTGGCCGATTCCAGCACGTTTCCAGCTGTCGTGCCGGTCTCACCTGCTGCTGCGCTCACACTGGTGATCCCAGAGGAAACCCGTGAAGTGCCCTCCGCCGCCAGCGATATGCTCTCGGAAATGACAGAGGTTGCCGCGCCCTGCTGCTCAACCGCGCCTGAGATCGCCGCCGATATGGCGTCCATCTCGGAAATCGTCGTGGAGATCTCCTCCATGCTTTCGCGAGAATGGCGCGTTGCCTCTTGGATCTCCGCAATCTGAGAGCTGATTTGAACCGTCGCGTTCGCTGTCTGCTCGGCAAGCGACTTGACCTCATGGGCCACAACGGAAAAGCCTTTACCCGCCTCCCCGGCCCGCGCGGCTTCAATGGTCGCGTTCAGCGCCAGCAAATGGGTCTGAGATGAGATTTTATTGATCAGCTCAATGATGTTGCCAATCTCATCCGCCGCCACCGTCAACGCACCAACCCGTGCAATGGCCTTCTCCGAGGCTGTCACCGCCTGATCCGCGGTCGTTGCCGCACGGTTGACCTGCTGCGCGATCTCGGCAATCGCCTGCGCCAACTCACCCGTGGAATGGCTAACACTCTCCACGTTCACGCTCGTGGAACCAGCTGCCTCCTCCACAGTGCTACTGATTTCAGCCGTTTCGCTGGCAGCCTTCTGCAAGGTGTCAGAGGTCGCCTTCAACCCACCGGCAGCAGCGCTCAAGGAGCCCGCAACGGTGCCAACACTCTCTTCAAAGCGAGAGGCAATGCCTTCAATGAAATTCTGCCGGTCCCGTGTCTTGGCGTCCTCATAGACCTCCAGCGCGATATCCATATCAAGGAACGTGACCTTGATCACCGCCTGCTGCAACCGACGCAAGAAACTGCCAGACCGAGCGGCAAGCACGCCGCCGCGAATCTCAGCTTCCAGTTCAGAGCAGATCGCCCCGGACAGATAATTGTAAGCGCCAATGTAATAGCGGGGCGACATGCCCAGCTTATTGTGGGCCTCGCCAATTCGCCTCACGGACGCAACATAGTCGTCCGTCAACTTGGCCTTTGCCAGAAACGACCAGTGCTCCGCCTGTTTGGACTTGGCATGGTCGATATGCGCCTTCGATTTGAAAAATTGTGCGGTCTCAGGAAAATTTTGCACATGCGCATAGAAAAGATCAAGAACCTTCGGCAAAACCTTCCGGATATACGGTTCCCCTTCAGCTAACGTCTTTAGATCATCCTCTGTGATCCGGTGAAACTTAAGTCGTTTTGAAATTTCGGCCTGCATAGATCGCCCAATCATCTATTTTCAAATGCACCACCCTCATGCACTTCATGCTTCCGAACACTATTCCGACATATCCTTCAAGTTGTAATATTACGCATTTTAAGTGTTCTAAGCTCTTACCCCACAGCTCCCTAGGGGTTATCACTGAGAAATTATTTACTGTTACATTTCAATGACAGTAAAACGCCTGTACCCCGCGACGTTTTATCCCTTGATGTGTATCAATGCCAACGCCTGCTCTTCCCCTCACCTTAAATCTGGGAACAATCAAGCTTGGCTTCTGCTGTTACGGATGGGCAGTTTCGTGCATGAGCAGGCGCTGATACGCACCTGAGGGGACAATTCATGAAATTGACCGGCATGACCGACATCGCCACCCGCATCATGGCAGTAGTGGTTTCAAACCCCGACCATCACTGGACCATAGAGAGATTCTCGCAGGTCTGTAGCTCGCCAAAACCGCAGATTACAAAAACCGTGCAGGCGCTCTCCGCCCATGGCTTCATCAAGTCCCGGCGAGGCCGTATCGGTGGCTTTCATCTTGCCTGCGATCCTGCCATCGTCACGCTTGGCGAGCTTATTCGTGCTGTCGAGCCCAACTTCGCTTTGACAGACTGCATGGGCTGCTCTGACAAAGCTACCTGCCCCTTTCTGCCAGTTTGCCGGGTTCGGTCGGCCCTTGCCTATGCGCTCAAGGCCTTCATGCGCGAACTGGACAGCGTAACCTTGAATGATGTGGCAAGCGACCGCGAAGCCTACGCGCCAATGTTGGCAGGCGGACCGCTGGCTCTCAGCGCCTAGCAAGCACCGCAGCTCTGCCACCAAACACAAAAAGCCCCCGCAGATCGCCGGACCTGCGGGGGCTTTTTCATTTCACGGCTGCGCCGATTGTTAGCCTATGAAGCCAATAACCATGACCCAGACAATAGCGATTGGCGCCACGATGCGAACAATCCACTTCCAGATCTGCAGATAGGAAAATGGCAGTTCGCCCTGATTTTCCAGTTCACGAGACACCTTGCCATACGCAAACCAACCCGCACAGATTGCCGTCAGAATGCCACCGATTGGCAGGAAGAACTTGTCAACCAGGAACGACAGGAAGTCAAAGAACGGCATGCCAAAGAACAGAATGTCGCCCCACACGCCCAGAGAAAGGGAACATGGAATGCCGATGGCAAAGATGACAAGGCCAACCACGGTGGAAGCTGCCTTGCGGCCCATGCCAAAGCTCTCAGAGAAGTACGCAACCGGAATTGCCAGAAGAGAGATTGAAGAGGTCAACGCCGCAATCAGCAGCATGGCAAAGAACACGGCCTGAAACAGCAATCCAAATGGCATTTCGCCAAAGATCGCAGGCAAGGTGATGAAGGTCAGGCCGGGCCCCGCACCTGGATCCATGCCGAAGGCAAACACTGCTGGCAACACCAGAAGACCTGCAAGGAAGGCCACCATAAAGTCCAGAGAAACAACCCAAACAGACGAGCTGCGGATGTTTGTCTCAGGAGACAAGTAGGAGCCATAGGTGATCATGGCACCCATGCCCAATGAAAGAGAGAAGAAAGCCTGACCGAGCGCGGCTTGGATCATGTCCATGCTAATCTGCGAGAAATCAGGCTTCAGGAAGAAAATGATACCTTCCATGCCGCCCGGCAGCGTCACACTGCGGATCACAAGAATAATCAGCAAGATGAACAAGAGCGGCATCAAGGCCTTTACGGACTTCTCAATGCCTGATGTGACGCCCAAAAGCACGATCACAACGGTCATCACCATGAAGATGCCGTGATAAACAAGTGGCTCAACAACAGAACCCACCAGCGCCTCGAACTGGCCACCAAGGATTGCTGCGGAACCACTGCTGATTTCGCCAGTGAACGTCTTTACAAGATAGGCGATGGTCCAGCCACCAACCACAGAATAGAACGAGAGAATAGCAAAGGCTGTGATCACACCGAGCAGACCAACCGGCATCCAGCTCCGTCCTGCCACGACGCGGAAAGCACCGACAGGGTTCAGCTTGGCAGCGCGGCCAATGGCGATTTCCGCCATCATAACGCTCACACCAATGGTCACCATGATCAGAAGGTAGGCGAACAGGAAGGCACCACCACCCTCATTGCCAGCCAGATATGGGAACTTCCAGATGTTCCCGAGCCCAACCGCAGAGCCAGCCGCGGCCATAATGAAGCCGAAACGACTTCCCCATTGCTCTCGTTGCATTGTTATTTTTAAACCACCCTATGTAGATTTTTTGTTTCGCCTCAATTCAGGTGAATAAAACTATCTTTCACCCACCACGGCGAGGCCTTTATTTCCGCGTGCGCCCACATACGCGTGTTGCCTACATCAACGACGTGACCGCTATTGTTGAGCGGACAGATTGTCGCAGTTAAAAGAGCGTAATTCAAAACGCAATCCTTTTTCTGATCACGTTTTCAAGCGCTCTAAACTAGGAGAGAGGATGTGCCGCCAACGAGCCATAATTGAGCACAATTTTGGCTGCAAATTGCATATCGAGACAACAATGTGCCTCAAACTATTTCATTTGCAACATTATATCGAAAAGCCACCCCAAATTTATAATTTGTGGGAAACTGGGGACACTTTCTCGAAATACGACTCATCAAGCCCGTTTTACTTGGCACACTCCCCCATCTGACGCAGGGATCATTTCCAATTTCGCGCAATTTAATGCTGCCATAGATAGAAAAAGCGCCCCATGCACAAGGCATGGAGCGCTCAAACGCTATAAGTATCTCTACCTAAATCAGGCCAAATTTGTCATGGTCGCTACAATCCAGAGGATCGCAATCGGGGCCACAATCCGGCAGATCCACTTCCACACGGGCAGCAGAGCAAACGGAAGCGCGCCATCGTTGGTCACCTCACGCCCGATCTTGCCATAGCCTATCCAGCCAGCAACCAGACAGGAACCGATGCCGCCCAGAGGCAGTGCGTAGGTATCTGTGAGGTATGACAACAGCTCAAAGAAATTCATGCCAAAGAACTGCACATCACCCCAAACACCCATCGCAAGAGAGGATGGAACGCCCAGCGCAAATGTCACCACACTCACCAGAATGGTCGCCGCGGAACGGGACATGCCCTTTTCATCGCACAGCCACGCAACAGGGATGTTGAGCAGAGAGATCGACGAGGTCACCGCTGCAATCGTCAGCATGATGAAGAACAGCGCCTGGAACAAAGCCCCGGCTGGCATGCTCTCAAAAATCGCAGGCAGCGTGATGAAGGTGAGGCCCGGCCCAGCGCCCGGATCCATGCCAAACGAAAACACCGCTGGCATGATCATCAGGCCCGCCAGCACCGCCACAACGGTGTCCAGTGACAGAATCCAGCCTGCAGAGGTGCGGATGTTGGAATCCTTGGCCACATAGGAACCGTAGGTGATCAACGCACCCATGCCGAGAGAGAGCGAGAAGAACGCCTGTCCCAATGCGGCAGAAATCATGTTGCTGTTCACTTTGGAAAAGTCAGGCTCCAGCAGGAACTTCACACCGGCCATGGCGTTTGGCAGCGTCAGCGAGCGGACAACCAGAACCAAAAGCAGCACGAACAGCAGTGGCATCAGGATCTTGGAGGCCTTTTCAATACCATCCGTCACGCCCTTGAGCACGATCACCATGCTCAACCCCATGAACAGAGCATGGTAGATGATCGGTTCAACAGGCGAGGACACCAGCTGATTGAACTGGTCCTCATGACCAACACCGGAGCCGCCCCCAAACATCAGGGCAAAGCTCTTCACGATGTAGGCGATGGTCCAGCCACCAACAACCGAATAGAAAGACAGGATGAGGAAGGGCGTCAGGATTGCCAGAATTCCAAAAATCACCCAGGGCCCGCCGCCAGTCTTCTTGAAAGCCCCGATTGGGTCCAACTGAGCGTAACGGCCTATGGCGATTTCAGCGATCATGGCAGAAAGGCCAATGGTAGCAACCATTGCAAGATAAATGATCAGGAAGGCGCCCCCTCCCTCTGATCCAGCAAGGTATGGAAACTTCCAGATGTTTCCCAGTCCCACGGCAGATCCTGCTGCCGCCATGATGAAGCCAAACCGACTTCCCCAATGCTCTCGTTGCATCTTATTTTACCGTTTATACGAGCCCAAATTGGACGTCGGAGGTTGTTGCAATAAAACTGCGCAAAGCTACGACACTTGGCAATCTCTGCCTAAAAAGGCACCACACGACGAAATGAATCCGAAGGCTTATAGCGTCTTTGAGGCCTAAAAGAAAATGCACGGACCCAGCACTTTCCAAAAGAGTCCCCTTAGATAAACTCAACTTTATACGCAAAATACCGCATGAAACGATGAAAAAGCACCCTGCACAAAAGAAATGGGCCCCGAACGGGGGCCCAACTCATGTTAATCCTGAGGAATTGTCAGGGCTCAGTCAGCAAGCAATGCCTGCTTGGCAGCTTCGTATTCCTCGCGCAGCTGCGCAACGTAGTCGCCTGTAGACTGAATGCTCTTCACGCCGCCAACACCTTGGCCCGCGCCCCAGATTTCCTTCCACGCCTTTGCCGAGACGCCTTCCTTTTTGGAGGCGGCAGCAAAGTTCATCTGTTCTGGCGATCCGTGCTCCAGCGCATCCGGGTCCATGCCGGCCGCGCGAATGGACGGCTTGAGATAGTTCCCCGGAATGCCGGTGAAGTAGCTGGAATACACAATATCGTCGGAAGAAGACTCCACGATCATGTGCTTGTAGCCATCAACCGCATTGGCTTCCTTGGTGGCAATGAAGGCAGAGCCCATATACGCCAGGTCAGCCCCCATGGCCTTGGCCGCCAAAATGCCCTTGCCCGTGCTGATGGAACCGGAAAGCAGCAGAGGGCCGTCAAACCACTCGCGAATTTCCTGAATGAGCGCAAATGGCGAAACGCTGCCAGCGTGGCCACCAGCGCCTGCCGCCACAGCGATCAGGCCATCTGCCCCTTTGGAAATGGCTTTCTTGGCAAAACCATTGTGAATGACATCGTGCAGCACAATGCCGCCATAGCTGTGTACCGCTTCGATCACATCTTCACGTGCCCCAAGAGAGGTAATAACGATGGGCACCTTGTACTTCACGCAGACCTCAAGATCATGCTCCAGACGGTCATTGGACCGGTGGACGATCTGGTTCACCGCAAAAGGAGCCGAAGGCGCATCCGGGTTCGCTTCATCGTATGCAGCCAGTTCCTCCGTGATCCGCTTCAGCCATTCTTCCAGCGCCTCTTTCGGGCGTGCATTGAGCGCCGGAAAAGAGCCCACAATGCCGGCCTTGCACTGAGCAATAACGAGGTCAGGATTGGAAACGATAAACATGGGTGCTGCAACCAGCGGCAGGCGCAAACGGTCTTTCAAAATACTTGGCAATGCCATGGGAAATCCTCTCTTAACTGTCTAGATCACGCAGCCACTGGGCAATGGCCTGTCCGATCTGCGGACCGGAGTCCTCTTGAATGAAATGAATGCCCGGCACAGTAACTTCGTGCTGGTTGATCCAGCTTCGGCAAAAATCTCTGAGCTTCCCGATCATGATGGCGCCCGGCTCGGCGTTGACGAACAGCTTGGGCACCTCGTTGTCCGCCATCCAGTTGCATACCGCCGTCAAGCGCTCATGCACGTCCGCCGGTTCTCCCGCCACAGGGATCTCCCGCGGCCACGTCAAGGTGGGCCACCGGTCTTCGCGCTCCTTGAACGGGCGGCGGTACTCCTCCATCTCCTGATCACTCAGCGTGCGGATGATGGAGCCCGGCAACACCCGCTCGATGAAGAGGTTCTTGTCCAGAACCATCCCTTCACCCGCCTCCGACCGGAATCCCTGAAACACCGGCGTTGCGTCCTTGTTCCACTCCTCCCAGCTGGCCACCGGCCGGGCGAACCCTTCCATATAGGCAATGGCTTCCACGCGCTCCGGGTTGCGATGGGCCCAGTCGAAGCCCAGCGCGGTGCCCCAGTCATGCGCCACCAGCACCACCTTCTCCTGTGTGCCGATTACCGCGTCGATAAAGCCATCCAGATACGTGGCATGCACATGAAAGCGATAGGTCTCCGGCCCCGGGTTTGGCAGCTTGGCGCTGTCGCCCATGCCGATCAGATCCGGCGCGATGCAGCGGCCGCGCCCTTGCAATTGCGGCATCACAGAGCGCCACAGGTACGATGAAGTAGGATTGCCATGCAAAAACAGGATGGGCCGTCCTTCCCCCCGTTCCACATAGCTCATCCGTTCGCCAAGCACTTCTACATGGCGTTTCTGGTCTTGCCAGCTTGTCATTCTGGTTCCTCCTCCCCGGCGCTGCCGGGTCATTCAGGCGGGTGTCGCGCCCTCCTCCGTTACGAGCGGCCTGAGCGCCGCCCGCATCTTCTCCGAGAGCGGCACCGGCCTGCGGGTCATGCGGTCTACATACACATGCGTGAATGTCCCCTGCGCGCAGGCCCCCTCTTGGCCCTCAATGAAAATCGCGATTTCATATTCAACGCTGCTGCGCCCGATCTTCAGCACGCGCAGCCCTGCTGCCGCTTTTTGCGGAAAAGAAAGCGGCGCGAAATACGAACACGAGGAATGAACCACCAGCCCAACCGTTTCCCCTTTTTCAAGGTCCAGCAGCCCCTTGTCGATCAGGTAGCCGTTCACGCAACTGTCGAAATAAGCGTAGTAGACGACGTTGTTCACGTGTCCGTAGACATCGTTGTCCATCCAACGTGTCTGCACATCATGAAAGCTCAGAAAGCCGGACCGGGTATGCGGCTGGGGCCGGGTCATAGCGCCTCCCTGTAGATGGAAAGCGCATCGTCATAGGAGACGCGGCGCGGGTTGTTCACCAAAAGCCGGGTCTGGTCCATGGCGGCTTTCGCCAGCTTGGGCAGGTCGTTGGCTTCAATGCCCACCTGGCTCAGGTGATCCGGAATACCCAGCTCAAAACAAAGGTTCTCAAGGGCGCGGATGAAGCCCGCCGCCTTTTCATCCACACTACCGGAGATGTTCGGCAGAATGACTTCCGCCAACTCCGCATAATGATGCTTGGCCTCAGGCAGGTTGAACCGCAGCACGTGCGGCAGGATCAGCGCATTGGAGAGCCCATGCGGCACATGGAACTGCCCGCCAATGGGATAGGCGAGCGCATGCACAGCCGCCACCGGGCTGTTGGCAAACGCCTGGCCCGCCATCATCGCGCCCAGCAACATGCCAGAGCGGGCCGGAATGTCACCGCCATCCATGTATGCAGCACGGATATGCGTCCAAAGCTGGCGCAGCGCTTCACGCGCCAACGCATCGGAAATCGGGTTCTTCTGATGCAAGGACGTGTAGGCCTCTATGGCATGTACCATGGCATCGATACCCGTAGCCGCGGTCACTTCCGCAGGCAATTTGGTCGTCAGCTCCGGGTCCAGCACCGCCACATCCGCATAGAGCTGCGGCGACACAATGCCCATCTTGCTGTGGTCCTCGCGGGTCAAAATGGCAATCGGCGTCACTTCAGACCCCGTTCCCGCCGTGGTCGGCACCTGAATGAGTTGCAGGCGCTTTCCCTCCACCTTGCCAATGCCATAAAGCGCATGAAGCGGCTGCAAGCTGCAGCACAACACCGCCACCATCTTGGCCGTATCCATGGAACTGCCACCGCCGAGCCCAACAATGCAGTCCGCATCATTGGCTTTGGCAAAGCTGGCAGCTTCCAGCACGATCTGCTCAGAAGGGTCAGGCTCAACACCGTCAAAGACAATAGGATTGAAGCCACCTTTGGTCAGCGCACTCACGACGGACTTCACAAGGCCGGTCTCTACCACCCCCGCATCAGTGATGATTGCCACGCGCTTGCAGCTGAACCGTGTCTTGATCAGCTCGGACAAGCGACCAGCCGCACCATTTTCATTCACGATGAGCGGAACCGTTTCGAATTGAAATCCCATGAGACCCTCCTGTGCTCTAGGCCTACTTGGCTCAAGTCGCCTTGCGGCGTCGCACGCGGTTCAGCGCATCCGCAAAGACCGCCCCCACGCCGGGTCCCGGACGCGCCTCAACATCGCGCGCTGTCAAAACCTTGTAGTCCTGGGACAGAACCTGCACCTCTCGCACAGGCTTGCCCGTTTCGCGTTCGATCAGGTCCAACCGCAGTCCTGTTGGCTTGCCTTCCCAACGCTCTCCCCACTGGTTTAGCGCAATCAAAACGGGATAAAAATCCATACCCTTGTCGGTCAGGAGATACACGGAAGAGCGGGCGTCCTCTCGGTCCTTTTCCTTTCGAATGATGTCGGCCTCCACCAGCCGGTGCAGCCGATCCGTCAACACGCTGGTGGAAATGCCAAGGTTACCCTGAAAGTCGTCAAAGCGCTTCAGTCCTTGGAAAAGTGCTCGTAAAATCAATAGGGTCCAGGCATCGCCAATCAGCTCAATCGCCTGAGCAATTGCGCAGTCCATACCTGCAAAGCTGGTGCGTGTGCCTGCCATGTCGGCCCCTCATTTCACTTCGTTAAGCGAAGTAAAATCCAATCCAGAGCCACCCGCAACCTCTACCTTTGGTGCAACAATTGCTTTGACGCCTTAATTTCTCAGCGCCAACTTGAGCGTCAAGCCTGAGCGAGACCTTCCCTTTTCGTCACCCGATCGGAGGATCAAGCGCCTCAACATCTGGCTCGCGCCACAAACCAAACTGCAACACCAGCGCAATGATGAAGCTGAGCACGCCAACAAAGAACACGCTTTTCACATCAAGCGCCATCAAGAACCCGCCACCAAGTGAAATGATCCCAGCACCAAGCGTGAACAGCGCCATTGTCACCCCCATGACCCAGCCCTGCTCATCATCGCGCGCGCTGGCAGAAAACAGCGACAGCATGATTGGGTAGGCCAACCCAAAGGCAGCAACCACAGGAACGAGCAGTATGTAGGACAGCAGCGGCAAGCTGTTGGCAGCATAGGCCAACACGAACACCGCCATGATGCCGGTACACACCTTCACGATGGCAAGGCGCTGGTAAAATTGTGTCATGGTCCGCACCAAAACTATGCTGGAAAATGCCATGACCAGACCAAAGACCACCAGCGTCAGGCTGGTCTGCTGGGTCGAGAACCCAAACCGTTCCACCTGAAAGTTGTTCAGGTAAATGTAAAAGGCGTTGAGGCCCATCTCCACGAAGAAGAACACCAGACAAAGCTTGACGATGGTAGGACGCCCGCGCACCCGCCACAGAACGAGAAACACCTCGCTCGGGCCAAAGTCAATCTTCTTTCGGCGTTTGTTGGTTTCTTCAAAACCCTGATAAATCAGGAAAATATTAATCAGCACAAGGACAATGGCCGCCATGAACGGCAGCTGCAAGGAGGCATAAGACCCCAACAGCCGACTGTCACTCAACCCGCCCGCCAGAAGCGGCCCCACCACCAGACCAAGTGCCACGAACGCGGTGATCAAACCGAGATTGAGGCTCTTTTCCTGCGGGCTGCGGCTCTGATCGATCAGGGAGGCTTGCGCGATGGGCTGATTGCCCGCCGTAAAGCCAGCAACCGCCCGCCCAACGATCAACAGGATGAGGCTGTTCAGATAAATTGCCAGCACCGTCAACACATAGCCGACCAGCGCACCGGTTAGACAAATGAGGATCCCGTTCTTCCGCCCGATGTAGTCTGACAGCTTGGAAATGTAGGCAGCACCAAAGAACCAGAAGAGATAAAACACACCCAGAACCACACCAAAAGTGGCCTCGCGGCCCAGCAGATCATTCCCCTCCATAAGGAAAGCGGAGTCCTCGCGTAAAAGCAAAGTCGTCAGAATGGGGAAAATCAGCCCCTGCCCCATCACATCAATGAAAACAACCATGAGCAAGGCAAGGCGAGCGATACTGAACACGAATGGTCTCCTCCAGATGCGAAGGCTGGTGCAGCCCGACCCAATCGGACCAAAGGTGACCTTAACGGAGCCCCGCCTCTCAAATCAATCCATTGCACGCGACAGAATTAACTCTTGCATTTTTCCAGAAAGCTTGGGGTTTCTCCTTGCTAGAAGTCGCCATTCACACTTATTAGACTAATTGAGAACTGCAGAGATGAAATCAGGGGCGAAGCTGCATTCATGAATCCCGTTTGGGCTATTGGACTGATGACCGGCACTGTGCTGGACGGCAACATTGACATTGCCATGATTGAGAGTGACGGCACCGCCGTTACCCAGTTTGGTGCATATACGCTCTCCCCGTACCCTGACGGACTGCTTGAACTGCTCACCGACGCCATGGAGGCAGCACGAACCTGGCAGTTTAACGGTCCAGAACCCGCCATCTTTGCCAAAGCGGAACGGGAGCTGACCCGCGCCCAGTCTGTTGCGGTCGCCAATTTTCTTCACGACCACAAAATACCCCGAGGCCAGATCGGCGTGATCGGCTTCCACGGGCAAACCGTGCTGCATCGACCAGCCGCACAAGGCATGGCTGGTGCCACTCGTCAACTTGGCGACGGCCCATTGATGGCAAACCTGCTCGGCATCCCGGTAGTTTATGATCTGCGCAGTGCAGATGTTGCAGCTGGAGGCCAGGGTGCCCCGCTTGCACCGGTCTACCACAAGGCGCTCATCGGCCAGCTTGCCGGACGTTATGATCCCAAGGATGTTGTTCTCCTCAATCTCGGCGGCGTTGGCAACCTCACTTGGTGGGATGGGTCAGACACCCTCATGGCGTTTGACACAGGCCCTGCCAACGCTCCCATTAATGACTGGGTAAAGCAGCACGGGAATAACTTTTTTGACAAGGACGGCCAGCTCGCCGCCAAGGGGACGGTTGATGAGGCCCGCCTTGCAGCAGCACTCGCCAATCCTTGGTTCGATCAGAAGCCACCCAAGTCACTGGATCGTTTCAGCTTCACGAAAGATCTTGCCAGTGGCCTCTCCCTGGAAGATGGCGCAGCGCTTCTGACAGCGTTTTCAGCATCGGCAGTTGCCAAAGCCGTCGCTCACCTGCCTCACCGCCCCAAAGTACTTGCTGTTTGCGGCGGCGGACGCAAAAACCCGACGTTTATGCGCGAATTATTCAAACGAACGCAAATCGACGCAAAGCCAGTCGAAGCCTTTGGCTGGCGCGGCGATGCCATAGAAGCGGAGTGCTTTGCGTTTCTCGCCATTCGCTCCGCGCTGGGTCTTCCCCTCTCCTTCTCCCAGACAACGGGCGTCTCCCGCCCCTGCACGGGCGGAGAACTCTACGTTCCCACAATACTTTAAGCGGAAGTTCGGCACACTCGCACCCCAAGGTGACGCACAGCCGGAACCGAGTTATGCCCGTTCGCGTCAAGGCTCAAGTACCGGCTTGACGCCGGCATGAAGGGAAATCCTTCGTGTGAGCCTGAACTGTTCACGCTGGGTGCACGCAGTGTTTACCGGAAGGCCCAAGCCTCAACATCCGCGATTTATCCCCCTCAGCCAGAGCATCAAACAATGATTGAATTAGCTTTACAATGCTGAAGCCTCATCATGCGTAATACCGGCACTTCTGCGATCTTTAAACGGAATTCAAACAAGTATTCCCGAAAGCGGGATCCATACCCTTAAGTCTTAACAAACCAGTTTCCCGATCAATCCCACCAACACCAAGCAATCAACACACACCTACCTAACAAGCAAAAAAGGGTGACCTGCCGCCGCACAGATCACCCCATATACAGCCTGCCCCCAAGCTGCAATAAAACAGTATAATAAAATGAATTAGGAAGAAATATATAGAATATATTTCCTGCCGTCCTAGCGAATACTATTCGCCTTTTGCAGTGTTAATCATAATCGATTTGACGAACGTGAAAAGCCCCCCAAAGCAAAAAGCGGGCCCGTGTTGCCTTTGCGTCACTAGAGAGTTTTTCACCATAGGTGTTCATGAACGGAACGAGACAAGCAAATGCCAAGGCTTGGCCTCAAATACGCCAGTTTAGACAAGTTACAGTTCTGTGTCGCTTGTCACAGACCCATTTCTTCAAAACGGCATACTCAACTCACGAAACATTGGAAGGAGGCAGTCATGGCCTACAGCAGCAAAGCACAAAAGCAGTCTTTAGCACCTTACTTCACTGGCTTGGCCATGAGCGGCGCTCTTTGGACCACGTTGATCTTGATGGTCTTTGCGAGCCAGTAAGTCGTGACGAGATTTCACGCAAGGCAACCACATAGAAAATAACACCCTTCGCCGGATTTTAATTTTACTTCCATCATGCTAGGCAATTCCGGCGGAGGTACGGGACATTGAATCAAACACCCATTCAGCGACTGCATTTTGTCTCAAGCGGCACGCCGGAAGCAGACGCTTCAAAGGCTGAGCTGGAGGCTATGTATGGCGCTGTACCAGCTGACCAAGCCGATGTGATCGTTGCGCTGGGCGGCGACGGCATGATGCTTCAATGCCTGCATCAGTACATGAACACCGGCATCCCCCTTTACGGCATGAACTGCGGTTCGGTCGGCTTCCTGATGAACGACTACCGCCCTCACGGTCTGCTGGAACGCCTGAACACGGCCCAGGACACGCGCATACATCCTTTGATCGTTGAAGCTACCGACAAGAACGGCGAGTTCTTCAAGGCGCACGCCCTGAATGAGGCTTCATTTCTGCGTCAGCGCCATCAAGCTGCCAAGCTGCGCATCACCATTGACGGCAAAGTGCGCATGGATGAGCTGATTTGTGATGGCATCATGGTGGCAACCCCTGCAGGCAGCACGGCCTACAACCTGTCGGCACACGGCCCGATCCTGCCCATAGGCTCCTCTCTGCTGGCCCTTACGCCCATCAGCCCTTTCCGCCCTCGCAGGTGGCGCGGCGCTCTTCTGCCCAACCACGCCAGGGTGGAGATTGAGGTGCTGGAGGCCGACAAGCGCCCGGTAAGCACCTCGGCTGACCATCTCGAATTCCGTAATGTCATCAAGGTACTGGTCTACGAAGACACCAGCTCTCAATGTGTCATCATGTTTGATCATGACCACGGCTGGGACGAGCGTATTCTGGCCGAAATGTTCAAATACTGACCTCTCAGGTTACAGCGCAACACGCTGCGCAACTGTTGCGCATTCTGCACATATTTAACGGCTGGAGGCATTGCCTGCATGGAATCGGCACTCCATAATGCAGGCGGCTTGATCTTCTGGATCAAAACACAGGGTGGCGCGCAATGATTGACAAGAATTCACCGGCCGAAAAGGACGCGGAAGTGTTTCGCGCACCTTTGGATTTGTCAAAAAAGGTGCGCAAGCTCACAGCTGCTGAAGCAGCCCAGTTCGATCCCGTGAAGGCCGCAGAAGACGCGGTTGCCGAACTCTCCGAAGAATTCTCCAGCTGGATGGACAACGAGGCCAGAGATCTGCGGTCGGCGTGGGCAACAGTCACGAATGGCAACCGCTCCAAGGAAGCCTATGAGGAACTGTTTCGCACAGCGCACGACATCAAGGGACAGGCCGAGACATTGGGCTTTCCGCTGGTCGGAGAAGTAGCAGGATCGCTGACTGAGCTGATCTCAGCAATGCAGAGCGGTGAAATCCAGGTTCCAGAAGAACTTATCACACAGCACATTGCCGCCATTGCAGCCATGCTGCGCGAAGACGCAAGAGACGCTTCCAACATCACCGCACGCATTTTGGTTGAGAGTTTGGCACAGGCCACCGCCAAAATCCTGGGCCGCGATCACAACGCAGACACCCCAGACGACTTCAACACCTGACCCCGTAATGCAAACGGCGCCACCTGTGTGACGCCGCCAACCTATTGAATTTATGAGTTCTTTAAGCCGCTGAAAGCATGGAAGAGACCCGCTCACGCGCACTCTCACGCGACGCCTCATAACTCAAGCGGACCAAAAGATCCTGCAGATCTCCCAGCTCTTCAAGTTCCAATGAATCCTGCTCATCTAAAAGCTCGGTAACGACCAGACGCGCCTTGCCCCAACGGTCCATGTTGAGCGTATCCGCCAAGGCCCAAGCCTCCAACGCTGCGACAAAAACCGGATGGGTACGCTTCGGTAAACCACACTTTGCGAGAAGCGCAGAAACTGTTGAACTCTTGGGAGACTTCAGGACACTGCTGACGTGGCGCTCGTTGACACCGGACAAGCGCACAACTGCCCGCTCGAAGAACACCAGCGCGCCTGTGCATACCGCACGCAACAGCAACAGGCTCGTCATTTGGTGACTGGAAATAAGATGCTCGATCAGAGCTGACTGCTCTTCCTGCGCCGCATCGTAGGCAAGCGCAACGGTTGCACGGTCCTGCGCATCCGCCACAAGCCGTTGAGGAGACTGGGAATGAACACCATTGCTCACCAACGGATGATCGCGAAGCTCTTCTGTATAGCGGCGGATCAGCATGTGCCGAAGTGGCAAAGACAGATCTTCTCGCGCCAACAATGCATCCTGAATGCTTCGCTCGCCGCCAAACCGATCGATGATCCGTTGGAACATGCGGTCACGCAACACAGCGCGCTTGTTGCTCAGAAGCTCCAAGATGGCCTCAAGCGGCGCAACCTCGCAGATGGCAGCAGCAAGACCGATGGAAACAGGTTGCCGACGTGCTATAGCGCAGACACGTGCCGCGCTGGAGGTCGCGACCAGGTCGACCAGCTCGCCCTCAGAGATTGATGAAGAGGCTTCAAGAACAGGCAAGGCAACCGTTTCTTCATCGCACAACAGTGTTGAAATGATATGCGGCGGCGCCCCTTCCGCAGGCCCAAGAACCTCAGCCAAAGCCACCCTCACACTCACGTCAGGATCATCCAGCATGAAGGTCAACGCCGCCTCGGCAGCGTCCCTCTCCTCAGCGTCCATCTCAGAAAACAGATAGGCCTTTGCCAAGGCGGACACTGCTTGCGCCCTACTCCCAGCTGGAGCCGTTTGAACCCAGGTAAGAAAACTCGATACAATCATGGAACGCCAGACCACTAACACTAATACTCAATGACATAGCATTAAGCATATTTATTAATGTTTGGTTCACCATAAACATATTGTGGTTCAGGGACATAGGCGCACATTGCTTAGGCCTTGTTTGGCTTGATGGCCCCATAGTTCAGGAAGCCAGTAAGATCCAAGGGCGTCCCCGCAGGTCGAGGACGCGGCACGCCCGCCGCGCCCAGGTCCGCCGCATTATCTTCTTGGGCTGCAAAAGCTGATGAGATGCTTGCCGACACCGCCTCAGCCTGCTTGGTTTCATCTGTAGCTCTAAAGAGCGCTTCGAAAGGCGCCCCAGGATGACGGCCGCTTGTTGCCCAAGCGGTCAGAATTCTGCTTTGAATGACATCAGGCTCTGCCTGCTGGTCAGCCTTTTCCTTTGGCACCGGAGGCAGACCTCCGACCGCAGTCTCATCGACCTGCATTACCTGCTTGGCTGCTATCGTCATTTCCGTCTGCGCAAACTGGTTGACCAAACGGTCATAGACTTGGGCGACGCTGCGCGCCTCACCATTGCGCTCATAGAAAATCGCCTTGTTCGCCCGCGCTTGCTGCGGGAACAACGCCGAAGCGTCAACTTCCGGGGTTTGTTCGGCAGCCGAAATCAGTCTCGCCCCGCCGCTGGCACCTAAAAAGTGTGCCACATACAACTCACCAGTTGACGGCGTTCGGTTGAGTTTGGAGGTCAACACCTCACGGTTTGCTTGAGTAAAGGCACCGGCAACCAATGCGGAGACCTCGGGATCCTTGCGAAGATCAAGGAGCTGCTCACGCAAATGGGGATTCTCGACAACGTAGTCGCCATCGGAGGTGACCTCGATGTGGCGCGCGTAGTCCTCCAGACCCAGCTCATCACCGCTCTTTTTCAGCGTTTCAAGCCAAGTACTTTCAATGAATTGGAAAAGCCCCGTAGCTGAAGACGTTTGCGCCTTGGCCTGCGGGTCCATGGATGACTCTTTGGCAGCAGCTTGAACCAGGTAGCCAAATGGCGTACCAGTTGCATGCGACGCGCTTTCGAAGGCGCGCTCTATCCGTGCTGATATGGAGGCATCCCCAGCGACCTTCATGGCCAAACCCCTTCTTAAACGTTAGTAAGAAATGCTTAATAATGGTTAATAAATAGTTAATTTTTAATTTTCCTAGCGTATTCATCCCCGAGTACTTTAGGATGTGGTCGTATACGTCATGTAACTCAAAGCCGAACCATGCCTCTTTTGCTAGTCTCAGAACTTTCGGAGTTAAGTAGCCTTGAAGTATCCAAGGCAAACATCCCAACATCCGTAATCCTTAAGGCTCAGACTGCAACACCCATCATACCAAAAGAGGCACCAAAAGTCGGGCTCGACTACTTCCTCAAGCTGGAAACGATAACCGAAGAACTCGTTCACAGCACACTGCAAGCGCACAAAGACCTTGAACTCTCTGGGGTTTGCATTCCACTCACCCATGCTCTTGAAGAACTAACGGCACTGGATGCACTCCTGTCCGTTCATGAGGCGGACCACTCTCTTCCAGAGGGATCGCTGAAAATTTTTATTGAAATCGGCGATGTACCCATGGCTGCATACAGTCTTTGCAACGCTGGGCTCTTTACCTCCCGCCTCGCAGGCGTTCTTTGGGACGCGGCCAAAGCAGCATCTGCTCTGGGCGCAACCAGCCGCCACGCCGATGCAGGCACCTACAGTCTCGCCCTTGTCGCTACTCAGACAATGACGCTGATGGGCGGAAAGGCACTTGGTGTCCGTTGCTATGACACACTAGAACGAGACGCAACGGCAGACGCCCTCCAGTTGCATGCACAAGCGGCAAAGGAAATGGGTTTCGACGGCAAAGCCGCCGCCTGCTACGCTCAGCTGGAAACCATAGCAACGGTTTTCGCCTAACAAAACTCAGCCAGACAGCTCAGATCCGACATCACTGCACTTCGTGCCGGAAGCCAAACGCGAGGTTTTTCCTTAGCCCGGCATTTCGACACTGTTTCGCTTTGAAACAACAGGACAACGACCTTGCGGACATGAGGCAGCTAAGGGTGACCAACCGATTCGGCACCAGTGCGCCTTATTCACAGCTGAGGCTATCTACAAAATTGTCGCGACCAAAAGCTAGTGTTGCAGAATTACCATCCAAAATGTGATCCACAACACACAAAAACCCTAGCATTTGCCTTATTTGAAACAAGATTGACCGTCGCTGCATAAGGGCCTGAGAGACCGGTGTGTCACATTGGACACATGCCGGCATGCCGTTGTGCCTGTCCAAAACCGTTTAACGGAGCTCGGAAAAGTGCTAAATCCTAAAACCATGAGCAACGTAGTCTACGGCTCAAAAATTCCCGACATTCCCCAGCGATGGGTAACCATTGCTGTCGGGCTAATACGGCGGAGATGAACCTTCCATCTCCGCCGCTTTCATATCCAGTGACTGACCATCAGCGCGGACGCTCAATCTGGAACACTTCGTTGATGACAGCGTAGTCCATGTAGCCCAAGCGCGCCAACGGACGAAGACGCGCCATATCAACCAGACCATCTACCAGAGCGTCATCGGAAATATGCACCCCAACAACCTGCCCAAGGATCAACCAGGAGTTGGTTTCTTTGCCTTCAAGGTCCACGAGTCTTTGAACTGACAGCCGTTTGCACTCAAGCGACGCTTTCGCCTCTCCCAAACGCGGTGCAGAGACGATATTGCTCGCCACCTCAGAAAGCCCTGAGAGCTCAAACTCATTCACCTCCGCCTCAACCATCTTGGAAGATGTGTTCATCTGCTCCGCCAGATCCATGGTCGCCAAATTGCAGACAAACTCGCCCGTCTCCTCCACGTTCCGGACGGTGTCCTTGTAGCCGGAGGACGAAATCATCACCATCGGCGGCGTATCCCCAATGGCATTGAAAAAACTGTAGGGTGCCAGATTGGATACACCGGAGGCGGAACGGGTGGAAACCCAACCAATCGGGCGCGGTGCGACCAGTGCCTTGAACGGATTGTGCGGCAGGCCATGGTGAGCATCAGTTTTGTAGAACATGGAAGATCCTAGCCATTCCAATGGGTGGTAAGAGACGCCACATCCGGGCGATCACGCTCCTTGGGCGCGACACTGGATGTACCGATATGAATGAAGCCTGCAAATTGTTCGCCCTCATTCGCTCCCAGCATCGCAGCAGCTTCCGGATCAAAGGCGTACCACTCAGTAATCCACTGAGCCGCAAAACCCATGCTATTTGCGGCGATCACCAGATTCATGCAGGATGCACCGACTGACAAAGTCTGCTCCAGCTTGGGCACTTTACTCTCAGGCTTGAAAGAAGCGATGACGCCTACCACGAGAGGCGCACGGGTGAATCGCTCCAGCTCCATCTTTTTGTGATTAGGCCCAAGCGGGCCCTCTTTCTCCTCCGCAATTGCGGCAAGCCGCTCTCCAACAACACGACGTGCTTCCCCCTGATAAACAACAAATCGCCAAGGGCATTGCTTGCGATGATCAGGTACACGTGCCGCAATCTGAAGAATTACATCAAGATCTTCGGGAGAAGGACCGGGCTCAACAAGTGTTGCAGCAAGCTGGGAACGTCGTGTCAGCATGAATTGCGTGACAGCAGAGTATTGATCGTATGACCGTGTCATGATTCTCGCTTTTGCAGAACAAATCTATAATTTGACAAAACTCATAGTCTGGAAACATGTACCCATCAATCCCAAGGGCAACGGGCATAGATTGGGCACAATTTTGCCGTATTTGAGCATTTCTGTAAAAACTTCAAGTAAACCTTTACAAATCGCTTTCAAATCTAAATGTGACAGGCTAGTTTCGAGTTCACCCTCGCGGCATGTTTTTTGTCGGGTGTCGCGTTGAGGTAACACTCAAAATAACGTGTATCAGAGAGCGCAAAACGTGGTGCTTAGAACAAAAACATCTGCTTGCAGAACCCTTTCGCGCATCACAGTGGCTTGTGTCACTGCTGCGTTTCTTCAAGCGGGCGTTTCTTCAGCGACACAGGCGCAGCCGGTCGTTCCGACCGCCAAGCCGGATCTGCCGTTCGCGCCAGAAGTTCTCGACATGAACCCACGCGGCGGTGCGGCAGGACCAACGGGCGCACCTCCCATCAGCTATGATCCCCTAAGCGGCTATCAGGGCCAGTCTCTTGCACCAACGCTCGGAGCAGGAAACCTCACATATGCCCCGAGCTTTGCATTTGAAGTGCAGAGCAGCGCTGAGGTCGATCAAGCAACCCTTTATCTCGTTGCAAAACTGACGGAAGACACCCCCAACCTGACCAAGGGTCTGGTTTGGCGTATCTTTAATGCCAATCCCCGTGAAGATGGCACCTACGAGCAAGCAGCCGTGATCAAGGATAGCGACGCAGAGGTTCGCTTGGACCCAGGTGTCTATCTGGTGCACACAAGCTTTGGCAAGGTGACAGCCACGACCCGGCATGAGCTGACGAATGGCGTTACAACCGGCACAATCGTTTTGAACGCAGGCGGTATCCGTCTGGATGCGGCGCTGTCGGGCGACCAGCCACTGAACGATGAAACCGTGCGCTTCGACATCTACGACATGACCTACGATGCCTTGGGCAACCGCAACCTGATCGCTGGCGATGTGAAGCCGGGAGAGCTGGTGGCCATCGGCGCAGGCACCTACCACGTGGTCAGTCGCTATGGAGACTTGAACGCCGTCGTACGCGCTGATTTGCACGTGCAGGCAGGGAAGCTGACCGAAGCCACACTGCACCACCGCGCAGGAGAAGTGACGCTCAAGCTTGTCAGCGGGAAGAACAAGATCTCTCTGGCAAACACCGCTTGGACCGTTCTAACCCCAGGCGGTGACACCGTAGCCTCAGGAAACGGCGCCTTTCTCGACCTCACCCTCGCCGAAGGCACCTATGAAGTGCTTGCCCGAAATGGTGCGGTGACCTACCGCGACACCTTTGAAGTCAAGAGTGGCTTCAGGGACGTGGAAATCGAGATTGATACAGAAAAAGCTCAGCGCTAGGCTGAGCTTTTTGCTTTTAAGATCCGAGATCAGACCAAACTCTGCCTAAGCAGAGCGGCGCAGCTCTGGCGGCGCAAGCGCATGAACACGCTCATGCAGATGGTCGATCACTTCCTTCTGATTGCCAAACGTACTCAGCTCTTCAAAGGGAATTGCCTCCCCAACTCGAACGGAAATACGTGAGCCCACAATCCGGCGAAACTCGCGGATGAGCAAAGAAAGGCGCAGCGTCAGAGACAGGCGGCTTGCCATATGGAACAGCGGAGAGTTTTGCCCCTCAAAGAAGACCGGCAGAACCGTTGCTTTCGCAGAGCGGATAAGCTTTGCGGTAAAGGTCTTCCAAGGCAGCTCTTCGGCCCGTCCAAATGGCTTCTTGGCTGTCGCAACCCCGCCACCGGGGAACACGATGATTGTGACGCCCTCTTTCAGCAGACGTAGCGCCTCCTGACGGGTGCGCATGTTATTGCGCAGCGCTTCGGCAGTTTCCTCAAAATCAACAGGGAGCGAGTAAGGGCGGATCTCCGGAACCTTCAAGAGCTCGTTGTTGATGAGAATGCGGTAAGGGCGATCAAGCTGCTCGCAAAGCGCAAGCATAGCCAAGCCGTCACCAATGCCAAACGGATGGTTGGCAATAACGACCAACGGACCATCAGGCATTTGCTTCGGAGGCCACGTAGAGCCGCTTACCGAAAGAGACACATTTATCAGATTAAGCAGCCCGCCCCATTGATAAGGCGTACTACCAACAATCTGTTCCCTCCAAATTTCATAGAGACGCAGAAGCTTCTTCCGTCCAGATAGCCCCTCAACACCTCGAATGATCCAGCGCTTCAGCCTTGGATGGTCGGCGTTAGCGTAGCTGAATTCTGCGTATTCCAAATGTGACCTCCCCAGTACACGGGCATAGCCTAGGTAACGAACAATAAATAGGTCGCCACCTAAGCAAACAATCGTGAAACTCTGGCGACAGCAAGCGAAAAGAACAGGGTTGGCAACATTTTTTATCACCAACCCTGAGTGTCATCGGCGAAAAGTTTAGGCGTCTGCCTTCAGATCCGGCGCAATCGCCTCATCCTTCAGGCTTTCGATCGCCTCTTCCAGTCCCATCATTTTTTGGTCGCGGGAGCCAAGACGACGGATGCTCACCGTCTTCTCTTCTGCCTCACGCTTCCCAACAGCAATGATCACTGGAACTTTCGCCAAAGAGTGTTCACGCACCTTGTAGTTAATCTTCTCGTTGCGAAGATCAAGCTCACCGCGAAGGCCAGCCGCTTTCATGGCTGCATGAACTTCTGCAGCATACTCATCCGCATCAGAGGTGATGGCAGCCACTACAAACTGCTGCGGCGCGAGCCAAAGCGGGAAGTGACCTGCATAGTTCTCGATCAAGATGCCAAGGAAACGCTCCAAAGAACCACAGACAGCGCGGTGCACCATCACGGGCTGCTTCTTTTCGCCATCCTTGTCCACGTAGAACGCGCCAAAGCGCTCTGGCAAGTTGAAGTCCACCTGAGTGGTACCACACTGCCATTCACGGCCAATGGCATCTCTCAAGGTGTACTCGAACTTAGGGCCATAAAACGCGCCCTCGCCTTCCAGAATGCCGGTCTTGATGCGGCCACCTGAGTTTGCCTCAATCTCTTTGAGCACTTCACTCATGACCGCTTCAGCGTGATCCCAGACCTCGTCACTACCAACACGCTTTTCAGGACGTGTTGAAAGCTTCACCACAATCTCTTCAAAGCCAAAGTCTTTGTAAACAGACAGGATCAAGTCGTTGATCTTGTGGCATTCCGCGGCAAGCTGGTCTTCCGTGCAGAATACGTGCGCATCATCCTGGGTGAATGCGCGAACACGCATCAAACCGTGCAGCGCGCCGGATGGTTCATAGCGCGAAACAGCGCCGAATTCTGCCATACGCAAAGGAAGATCGCGGTAGGACTTAAGGCCATGCTTGAAGATCTGCACGTGGCCCGGGCAGTTCATTGGCTTGATGGCAAAGACGCGATTGTCTTCGGTCTCGGTGGAGAACATGTTCTCCCGGTACCATTCCCAGTGCCCAGAGGTTTCCCAAAGACCCTTGTCCAGAATCTGCGGAGCGTTCACCTCTTGATAGTCATCTTCAAGACGTCGGCGCATGTAATCGGTCAGACTACGGAAAAGCTGCCAGCCCTTGTGGTGCCAGAATACAACGCCCGGCCCCTCTTCCTGAAAGTGGAACAGGTCCATCTCGCGGCCGAGCTTGCGGTGATCGCGCTTTTCCGCTTCCTCAAGCATGTGAAGGTAAGCCTTGAGGTCCTTCTCGTTGGACCAGGCAGTACCGTAGATGCGGGTAAGCATCTCGTTGTTGGAATCACCACGCCAATAAGCGCCAGCGACCTTCATGAGCTTGAAGGCAGACCCAACTTGATTGGTGCTTACAAGGTGCGGGCCGCGGCAAAGGTCAAGCCATTCGCCCTGCTTGTAGATCTTGACGGTTTCACCTTCAGGAATCGCATCAACGAGCTCGACCTTGTAGGCCTCACCCTGCTCAGCAAAATACTCTTTCGCCTCTTCACGGCTCCAGATTTCCTTGGTGAACTTTGCGTTGCGCTCAATGATCTGACGCATCTTTTTTTCGATGACCGGCAGATCTTCCGGCGTAAACGGCGTGTCGCGCTTGAAATCGTAGTAAAAGCCGTTCTCGATCACCGGACCAATAGTCACCTGAGTGCCTGGCCACAGCTCCTGTACCGCTTCAGCCATAACGTGAGCACAGTCGTGCCGGATCAGCTCAAGCGCACGCGGGTCATCACGGGTGATGATCTCGATTTGGGCATTATCATCAATAGGATCGGAAAGGTCGCGCAGGTTGCCGTCAATCGCCATTGCCATGGCTTTCTTCTGCAACGACTTTGAAATGCTTCCAGCAACTTCCAGGCCGGTTGTACCAGCTTCATACGCGCGCACCGAGTTGTCAGGGAAGGTCAGCTCAATCATATCGTCTCTCCAGCTCACTCCTGCAGACAAGGCAGGTAAGCGGTTTGGGGGTTACTTTGCCCGGGTTCCTTACAGAATTTTTGGGAGCTGGTCCAGTAATCATGGGTCAAGCTCAACAAATTCAGGAGATTGTCGAAGCAAAAAAACACCACCACACTGACCTTAGCGTAAGGGGTAGGTTCAAAGGGGTGTTTGTATGCCACAGGGAAGCGGAGAACTGCTGTTCGACCTGACAGAACTAAAGGGCACTCGAAAATCAACACCTCAACCAACTGGCATTCAACGCACCGTCCTCGAAGTGGCACAAGCTCTGTTCCAAGGCCACACCCCAGTTGATTTCATCTGCTTCCACGAAGCAACGCAGACCTACCATTATGTGGACCCTCTCAAGTTCTTCGACCATCAAGAGCCCTTTCCTTATTGGACAAGCGATTGCCTGGGACTTTCATTGCCAGAACCATGGCTGGAAAAGTACCAGTCTCGCCCTTTTCGCCGCGCGTTTCACAGCACTAAGCATGCAACTCAGCTGCTTATCGCCCGCGCGACAGGAAAACTGAACGGTGAGGCCCTTTTGGAACCTGTTACCGGCACCATGGCACCCATACTGAACATGGGCGGGATTGACAGCCAGCTTCGGCTTTGCCGTTTTGCCGAGGCGCACGACCTTCTGGACCTAACCTATTGCTACATCCATGATCTCATCCCGGTTCGGGTCCAAATGGGGCACGTCACAGCTGGATCAGGCAAATGGCAGCAAGACCTGACCCAAGTCCTTCTCCGAAAGCCTCACATTCTCACCAACTCAGAGTTCACCCGAGATGACATCACACAGTTCCTGATCGAGCAAGGACTGCCGTTTCCACGATTGCTGCAAACAGTAGCCCTCGCCCACGAGCTGCGCTTTCCTCAACTGGAGACCCCGCGCCTCAGAGAGCTGCCGAACCACTACTTCCTGCTCGTTGGCGATATCAAACACCGCAAGAATGCCCTCACCGTTTTCAAGGCCTACGAGACCTTGGCACGAAGAGGTATGCCGATTGAGTTGCCTATGTTGGTTTTGGCAGGAAACATTGATCCGAAAGAACTGGAGCGCATGATCGACGACCACGAGCTGGAGACCATGGCGCGCTACATCTTTGTGGTACCAAGCCCGGATCAGCAAACACTGGCAGAGCTCTATCGCAAAGCAGAGGCGCTGATCTACCCCAGCCTGTTTGAAGGATTTGGCATGCCAGTTGGAGAAGCTCTTTGGATGGGCACCCCAGTGCTCGCCTCTAACACCACTTCGATTCCCGAAGTTGGCGGCAAGTTCGTTACCTACTTCGACCCTTACAGAACGGAGTCCTTGGTAACCTGCCTCAAGAAATTCATAGAAGCGCCAAGCAGCTTCCGGAAGAAAGTCCCGAAAAGAGAGGCATTGCGTAACTGGCACATGGTGGCTGAGGATCTCTGCCAGACCCTAACACGAACATGGCCCGGTCGGCCAAAGAAAGCAGCGAGTGCCGCCCATCGAACCAGCAACGCTGCAGGCTGAACAACCAATCTAACTTAGTTGACGGTATCCTGGCCGGATTTCTTGAAGATTTTCACGAGCCGGAAGTACTCACAGACCAACTTCATGTCCGGAGCGTAGACACCAAGACGCTCGAAATAGCGCTTGTGCCCCACTTGCCAATGCTCAAGGCTCAAGTCGCCTTCGCCCTCAAGCACGGCCCAGACCTCATCGATCTCATCAAAACGGCGGATGGACACGTCGATCAGCTCGATCACGCAGCCCGGTTGCCCTGCACCATCTAGCACCAGATACTGCTCTCCAGCTTTTGGAATAGGCAGACCTTCGCTCTCGTAATACTGCAAGTCACCACAGGTCGCCGTTTTCTGACCAATGAGAACAAGCTTCAGAAGTTCATCAGCAAGCTCTGGTGTATCGCCAAAAGAAAAGCTTGGAAGATCGGAGGGAACTGATGCCATCGTGTCCACCTTTCTAGCTACTCTCAATTTTGAGGGAAGGTGGTGGAGGAGGTTGGATTCGAACCAACGTAGGCATAGCCAGCGGATTTACAGTCCGCCCCCTTTAGCCACTCGGGCACTCCTCCGTCGCGTTGTCGGTGTCGACCGCGTCGTGTGGGTGGCCTTATGCGAATTCGTGCGCTGATTGTCAACGCCACTTTTGAAAACTGTCCACTAATTAGCCGTCATAGCCTTGGAAAACTCGGCTCATACCGTTTTTATGCCTAGCAAACAGCAGGTTATTCACATGCGATCCGGCTAAACCCTGACCTGCAGACCATGACCATAAGTAGCTTCTGGTTAACTGAAGCACATCAAACAACCACTGATTGCTAGACCTACAGCCCCCCGATAAATGAAATAGGCAAGCTTCCGCAAGGTGAGCGCCAAACCCATCCGACACGGCCAAACAAGAGATAAAAATGACAGCCACGTCGTATTTCGTTCTTAGCCTCTCCGCACTGCTCGCGTTTACCGCCGCATCACAGGCTCAAGACCTCCTCGGAAAGACGCTGACCCATGCCTGGCAGGAAGCCAAGGCTGATGGCGAGGCAATAGAAAAACGTTTTGAAACGTTCTTTTGCGAAACAGACAAACTGGTCTGGAACGACGTCACAGAGATTTCTGCCCCGAAGCACGGGGTAGCCAGCTACACAATGACGCAGATTTCACCCGATATCGCCCAGTTAACCTGGAGGGGATCACCTGAGAGCCAACAGCTTGGCTATGTCTGGACGCTCGATTTCAGTCAGGGAAAGGTCTATGGCGTGATCATCAACGCCGATGCGGACCGAAACGTGACAGTTGAGGGAACCTTCGAGGTGCTCAGTGGGGTGACGCCCACCGAAGGACGTCAAGGGTGCCAGTAAGGAACCGTTACCCGTCCAGACGCGTTGCAGGGTCGATATGATCGCTGGTCCAAAGACCATAGCGCCAAGGTGCATACCAACGCCCGGCAGAAGGCAGCAAATCTGGCACGGGGTCATAGCCGCTACCACCGAGTGGGTTGCAACGGGTGATCCGAGACAGCCCCATCCACCCCCCGGCCCAAAAACCGAAACGGCGGATGGCAGTCTCAGTGTAGCTGGAACAGGAAGGGGCATATCGGCAGCCACGGCCCAAGATCATGGAGAACGTGTACTGATAGAAGCGGATCAAGCCGATGGCGACAAAGACGCCCGGCCCTTTTCTCTCTGTCACTTCAGCGTGATCTTTCTGGTCTTCCTGTGTTTTCGGAGATTGAGGACCGCAAGACATGCACATGGCTCAATCGTCCACGCCCGCATCGGCTTCGGCGTTTTCGATCGCCTCGACAACAGCATTGAAGGCAAGCATCGTGGAGGCATGACGGGCCTTGTAGTCCTTCACCGGCGACAGAAACTCCAGTTCCGAGAACCGGTTGGTTGGCGGCGGACCATTTTCTTTCAACATGGCTCTCAACTGATCGCGAGCCTGAACCAACTCACCTTTGGAGGCTCCGATGACATGACGACCCAATATTGAGGCAGAGGCCTGCCCAAGAGCGCAAGCCTTGACGTCCTGCGCAAAGGCGACAACCCGATCCTTTTCCATACGAACATCTACTGATACAGTCGACCCACATAGTCGCGAGTGCGCCTTCGCACATCCCTGAGGGTGCTCAAGGCGACCGAGATGGGGCACATTGCCGGCGAACTCAAGGATTTTCTGATTGTATATGTCGTTAAGCATCTGGGCCTCTTGCTGGCACTGCGTCTTTCATCTATCAGATATCTAACCTATATAGGCCCCTGTGCCGAGTAGTTTTAGAGCCCTGACCATAGCCGCTTTTCTTAGGCGGATGAGTGAATTGGCAAATACAAAACACGTGGCACTAATCCTAGCAGCAACGTGGGACGTAAGAATTGAGGGTTGCACGAATACGTGGTGTGGCCTGATGATTTGAGTAACAGGGACCTTCCGGACAATAAACGTTCGCCGGGTAAAGTTGGAGAACACATATGGATGCTGTGCTGAGAACGGTTGAGAGCGAAGACCAAGAGCAGCTAAACAAAAAGCGCCGCCCAACCCGCGAAGAAGCTGAAAAAGCAGCACGCGTACTATTGGAATGGGCAGGTGACGATCCGGATCGCGAAGGCCTGATCGAAACTCCCAAGCGCATGGTCAAAGCGTTTGATGACCTTTTCGCAGGCTATCGCGAAGATCCAAAGGAGCACCTTGAGCGCACCTTTGAAGAGGTTGGCGGCTACAACGACATCGTATTGCTCCGCGACATCGACTTCTACTCTTTCTGCGAGCATCACGTCCTGCCCTTTAAGGGCAAGGCGCACATTGCCTATTACCCTTCCGACCGTGTGATCGGCCTGTCAAAGCTGGCGCGCGTCGTGGAGATCTACGCCCGCCGCCTGCAGACGCAGGAGAACCTCACCGCTGAAATTATCGGCGCCATTGAGCAGCATCTTGCACCACGCGGTATCGCCGTCATGCTTGAAGCTGAACATCAGTGCATGGCCATGCGCGGCATCCAGAAATCTGGCGTGAGCACAATCACGAACCAGTTCACAGGCATCTTCAAGGAAGACCCAGCTGAGCAGGTACGATTTATGACTCTGCTGCGCGCGGGCTCTTAACTCCGACGGAAAATCACCAATCCCCGAAAGTCCCAATCAAATGTCTGAGACCAAAGACATGAGCGGTTTTGTGCCCTCCAGCGACCTCTCGAAAGAAGCCATGGAACATGGGCACATTCTTGCGCCCAAGTTCGATAAGGATGGTTTGATCCCGGCAGCTGTAACCCATTTCGACACGGGCGAGCTGCTGATGGTCGGCTATATGAATGCCGGAGCGCTGGAGCGCACAATCGAAACCGGGCATGCCTGGTACTGGAGCAGATCTCGCCAGGAATATTGGAAAAAGGGGGGAACTTCCGGGCAAGTGCAGGAAGTGGTCGAAATCCGTACTGATTGCGATCAAGATGCTATCTGGCTTCGGGTTCGAGTCGCCGGGAACGGCGCAACCTGCCACGTCGGCTATCGTTCTTGCTTCTATCGCACCATCAAGACAGACGAAGATGGCAATCCACGTCTGTTTTTTGCTGAAGCGGACCGTGTTTATGACCCTGATGAGGTCTACGGTAAGAAATAGTCGACGAAAGTTGAGTTCACTCAAGTGTATCTATGCCCTGGCCTTGTGATGCAAACGCCAGCTAGCAAGAACGGAGAGATTGAGTGTTAGCAAACTTTCCCCGCTGGCCTTCCAAGAAGGACGGCCCTGAAGAACGTACAGAAGGCCTGCTCGAAGGCGACATCGAGTTGCAAGACAAGCAGGAAAGCAGTTCGCCGCAAGCCAAGCCAGAGCGACCAAAACTCGGCTTTGCTCTTGGCGGCGGTGCAGCTCGCGGCTGGTCCCATATTGGCGTGATCCGCGCCTTTGTTGAGAATGGCATTTCACCAGACCTCATATGCGGCACGTCCATCGGCGCGGTTGTCGGCGGCTGTTATCTCGCGGGCAAGCTGGATGAACTGGAAGAATTCGCTCGTTCATTGAGCCGTCGGCGGGTCTTCGGACTCATGGACCTGTCAATTGGCGGGTCGGGGCTCATAGGCGGTCAGCGCTTGCGTGCTCGGCTTGAATCCCATGTTGGTGACATGCTTGTCGAGGACCTGAGCCGCCCGTTTGCGGCCGTTGCGACAGAGCTTGGAACAGGGCATGAAATCTGGATCAAGTCAGGCTCCCTCGCCCACGCCCTTCGCTGTTCATATGCGCTCCCCGGCGTCTTCGAACCTGTGACACTGGGCGGGCGCTGGTTGGTGGACGGAGCCTTGGTAAACCCGATTCCCGTCTCTGTCTGCCGGGCACTTGGTGCACGGGTCGTTGTGGCTGTAAACCTGAACTCAGACACTTTTGGCCGCGGCTCAACTGTGATCCATGACCTGCCCCCAGCCCCTCCTGACGCGCTGCCCGAGGTTGAGCAGCAGATGAAGGACGCCATGGGCAAGACCATGGGCAAAACGGCCAGCCGTATTTTGCGCCGCCACTTCTTGAATGGCAGATCAAATGGACTCCCTGGTATTTCCGGGGTGATGATGGACAGCTACAACATCATTCAGGATCGCATCGGTCGCTCCCGATTGGCAGGCGACCCGCCAGATGTTGTCATGAGCCTTCGACTGGGCCATTTGGGATTGTTTGACTTTCACCGTGCTGATGAAGCCATAAAGGTGGGCTATGAAGCTGGACTGAAAGCGCTGGATGAAACCCAGTCCTGCCTGGACCATATTCCAAGAACGCACGTCTAGCGCCCAGCACCAGTGGCGCGGCGCCTCAAGTGATGAAGCGGCGCGCCAAGGTCATCTCAAGCTGTATGGATGTAGCTTCGAAGCTCTTCTGCCTCGCGCTCGATCTCGGCGATCCGGTATTTGACCACATCGCCAATTGAGATCAGGCCGCAAAGCTTCCCGTTCTCGACAACAGGAACGTGACGGAACCGGCCTGCGGTCATCTTGCCCATCACGGAGTTGATGGTGTCTTTCTCCGAACACGTGATAACGGTCTCGGTCATGTACTCTGTCACCGGGCGTTCCAACGCCTCGGAACCATGAAGGGCAATGGCCGACACGATATCACGCTCGGAAAGAATGCCAGCGATTACACCGGGCTCTCTGCAAATGACAACCGCACCGATACGGCGACCGCCCAAACTTGCAGCGATTTCCGCAAGCGTCTTGTCTGCGCTTTCCGTGAAAACCTCGCGCCCCTTGCTATTGAGTATAGCAGCAACTGTCATGGCATTCCTCCTCTTGCCCCTTCATCGCGCTGTGCTCACTGCCTAAAATGGCACTGTGATAACGCAAGGGTATCTTAGGCAAAAAGAGTTCCTCTTGCATAGCCCCTACAACGTCAAGGAGCCATGACCATCAAGTGCTTGGGGTGAAGTGCCGAGGGACGGGATCAAACACAGGAAACAGCAACAAACCCGCCACAAAACCACCGACATGGGCCTCCCAAGCAATAGAAGAGCCCTCACCCGCCAATGGGGTAGACCACAGGCCGAAAAGCAGATTGATGCCGAACCAAGCAATGGTGAACCCCAGAACCTGCGGGTTTCGCAGAGCTTCCGCAAGAGGCCGTGCAGGCAACCTATAGGCGATGCTGTCTGGCGCACGAACCACCCCAAGCGGGCCACCGAAATCAAACACAAAACGGATCGCCCCTGCCATATAGGCTGAAATCGCTGCTGAAGCGCCAATCACGGGAACCTGGTCGCCCCAGTGGGTGATCAGGTGCGCACCAGCCCCGGCAATGGCGGTGAGAACCGAGAACAGCAGAAAACGGCCTGTACCAAACCGTCTGGCGAGAGCCGTGCCGAATATCGCCATCCAAAGCACATTGAAAATGACATGGGTCCAACTGCCATGCAGGAACGCATAGGTCACAAAGCTATAGATACCGCTGAAAAAGCCACCAGGCCACTGCGCTGACGATGCAACCTCGGGCAGATAGCGCACCGGCCAGAAAGCAAACATGAAAAGGCCGAGAAGATCAGTCTGCGGGTCTAGCACCCAAATGCGCAGGGCGTGAATGCCGATCAGCAGCGCCGCCAGTCCAACAATCAAACCGGGTAGATTGAAAACAGGCTCGGAGGGAGCCGCGGTTTCATTTTGGGACACATCAGGATCTTCCATGGGGCCTCTCAGTCATGTCGTGCCATTCGAGGTATGGTAGTGCGCTTTGCAGCGCAAGTTTATTTTCCGTAATGCAGCTGGCAACTAATGGAGAAAACTCATCCCCACCGTCAGCTCGGCACAATCTCGTCATGGCTGTATTCGCGCGGACGACTTCAACCTTACAGCGGAAACGCACTGTAAGAAATCACAGGAACACAGGTAAATTCCGCAAGCGTCAGGCCAGTTTTAGCCTGTATTTGTTAACCACCAAATACTAACCAGTTGACATAAAACCAAAGCGGAACGCGGCAAAAAGACTTAGAAATTTTGTCCTTCAGGATGAAAATACCCCGGAAAATCATCAGGTTGGCACGCCCCCTGCTTAGTAAGTGGCGAAGTCCGACGGATAGTTAATTTTGTCTATAAACAGGACACTATCCGGCGATTGCTTAATTCGGTAGTTAAAATGCCATTTGAGGGGACGCAGACAAATGAAACATGGCGCGACACGGACGCTCTATCAATACTGGGACGGGATCCGCGACAATCGCCCAGCACCAGAGCGCGGCGACATCCACCCTGCTGCAATAAAATCTGTTCTTGGTGACACCTTCATTTTGGAAGTTAAATCACCCCTTTCCTACAAGTTTCGCCTTGCCGGAACTCGCCTGTGCTCAGCATTCTGCAAGGAACTCAAGGGCCGAGATTTTCTCAATGGCTGGTCGAACAAGGACCGCGAAGCAATTGCTGCCGTCCTGTCCACCATCATCAAGGATCGTGCAGCCGCAGTGATCGGCATTCAGTGTGAAGCCGCTAAAGGCTACAAGCTGGATATGGAAATGCTTCTGCTTCCAGTGCATGTGCGCGGTGAAGGGTGTACCCGTGTTCTGGGCTGTGCAGTCCCCATGCAACGCCCGATCTGGCTCGGCTCCACGCCCATCACAAATCAGAGTGTCACATCGCTCCGCCTGATCTGGCCGGACGATGATCTGGATCTTCGGGACGTGCCAGTTGAAGTGCATCATTTCAAATCCTTCAGCCGCAATCGCTCACGGCCTGGTGTTACCATGGACACAACGCCTCAAGTTGAGCGCCCTGCTGCCGATGCTGCTTACGCGGGCACCTTTGGCCACGCACGACGCGTAAAACACCTGCGTGTTATCGATGGCGGGAAGCATGCCCTATAAAATTGGTGGGAAATTATATTCTGTTAACCGTGTGGTCCTAGGTTTCCATTAAGTTTAATTTGCTTAACCATAAATCGGAATGCAGAGGCTCTGATGGGGTCAGATAGATCGGCATCTAAAATCTTGAGCAAAATCGCCGCGAAAAACCCAGATCGTCGGCGTTTTGCTCGTGTTAATGTCGACATTCTCGGGCGCTTCATGCTTGAAGATCGCCGCGAATACCCGTGCCAGGTAGAGAACATGTCTCCAGGTGGTGCTGCAATTATCGCTCCTGTATCCGGAACGCTAGGTGAGCGGGTCGTCGCTTACCTTGACCATATCGGCCGGGTTGAAGGCAAGATCAGCCGCCACATTGATGGCGGTTTTGCCATTGAGTTCAACGCCACCCCGCGCAAACGCGACAAGTTGGCGAACGTCCTCACCTGGCTCGCCAACCGTGATGCTCTCAACCTGCCGGAAGACCGTCGTCACGAGCGCTTCATTCCCAAGAACAAGCTTACCAAAATCGTTTTGGCGGATGAACGGACATATGAGTGCCGGATTATCGACGTCTCCCTTTCAGGCGCCGCTTTGAAAACTGACGTCCGCCCTGCTATCGGCTTGGAGATTGCTCTAGGGAAAATGAGAGCCCGTGTAGTACGACATCTGGAAGATGGTATTGCAGTGGAATTCGCGTCGATCCAGAATCAGAAACTTCTGGAGCACCACATCGCACCAGATTGAGTCAGTTTGGGCCAAAGACAGGCCGGAATCGCACCCTATCCTAGGTTAGGGCCAACTGACCCAACACAATCCAGACTTTAAGACATTCACGGGTGAGCGTTAAACCAATTTCTTTGATTTGGTAAAGTCACCAGCAAGGTTAACCAGTCAACAATGGCAGCTTAGCCTTATATTAAGCTTGATTTGGCGTTTACCATAAACTCCGAAATAATTATATCAATTAAATCAGATAGTTATTTTAATAGCAATTTTATTTATTTTTGAATTAAATTTGAGCCTGATTTAAATATAAATTACCTCGATATTTATTCTGATTTGAGTCAATCTCGACGAGAGCGTTTTAAAGGCTATAAAAGCTCCTCGACCAGTGTGTTCCGTGAAAAAAGCGGAGCACATATCAATGGCTTTCCATAAGAAAATAAAATCCGTTTGCGGTGCAGGCCTGTTGGTTATCGCGATGGGCGGAGCAAGTGCTGAAGCTGCGCCTGCGCTCGGCCGGTTCATGCCTATCCTGGGTGAAACCAATGCCCCTTCCGGACACATGGAATTTTGCGACATGCGCCCCGGTGAATGCTCCGGCCCTGACGGCATGCCCGTCGTTGTCAAACTCGACGGTGAACGCTGGGAAGAGCTTGTCCAGATAAACATGAAGGTGAACAAAGCCGTACGCCCCACAACAGACCAAGCTCAGTTTGGTGTCTCCGAGTTCTGGACCTATCCGACCGATGGCGCGGGCGACTGCGAAGAGTATGTGCTGGAAAAGCGCCGCATCTTGATGGAAAACGGTTGGCCAAAGAGCGCTCTGCTAATCACCGTTGTGAAAGACACCAAGAATGAAGGCCACGCAGTGCTCAGCGTCCGCACGGATCAAGGCGACCTCATTCTGGATAACCAGATGCAGGCGATCCTGCCTTGGTACTCAACGCCTTATCGTTTTGTGAAACGCCAGTCGAGCCGTCACCCGGCTAAATGGGCCGCAATTTCTGACCGCCGCGTCTCTACTGTGGCAAGTATTTCCGAATAAGTCCCCAACCTCTATAAGAACAGCAAAGGACCCCGCTTGGGGCCCTTTGTTTTTTTACGCAGGTCGTCCTAAAAGGCTACTGACCGGCCAACTCCAACCCGTTCCGGAACCGGCGCCAGTTTTGAACGTAGACGTCGGCAGAGCGTTGCAAACCCGCCACCTGCTCCTCGCTCAAGACTTTGATCACCTTTCCAGGCATACCCACGACAAGAGATCTGTCAGGAATGACCTTACCTTCTGGCACCAACGCGTTGGCACCGATGATGCAATTCTCGCCGATTTGCGCCCCATTCAGCACAGTAGCGCCCATTCCCACCAGCGAACGGTCGCCGATGGCACACCCATGCAAAATAGCCTTATGGCCGATCGTGCAGTTCTCACCTATTGTCAAAGGGTATCCCGGATCCGTGTGAAGTACGGCGCCATCCTGAACATTTGAACGCTGCCCAACGCGGATCAGCTCATTGTCGCCGCGCAGCACCGCCCCGAACCAGACGCTTGCCTCATGGTCCAACTGGACGTTCCCAATGACCGCAGCATCTGGTGCAACCCAATACTCGCCAGAACTTGGCAACACCGGTTGTTTTCCATCAAGTCCGTAAAGTGGCATGCCCCCTCCTCCCGTAAATCTTTGTGTATCTTCAACGGGGAATGGGATGCAGTCAAATCGCAAAGGCAATGGTCAGCACGAACAATCCCGACAGGACACTCCACATGAAAGAGAGCACAGCAGAAGCCATAAGCCACCCGACTGGGCGCCGCTCTATCCAGTAGAGCCGCAGGCCATTGCGCATGAGGATAAAGGGGCCAGCCATCAAGATGAGAAGGACCGAACCCACTGCTTTCACCGCGTTGTCCATGGTCATCATGAACTTCGGCGCTTCGCCACTAACGAGCTGATAGAAACTTCCAACGATACCGGCCGTTACAAAACCTGAAAGAGCAATAACAACGGCAACAAACAAATTATCAAACACTGACTTCCCTCCAAAGCTTAACAAGAAGTAAAGCAAGGGATGTGCCAGCATAGCAGCTACAATCTTGACGCTATATCATTGAAATATATGGGCTTGCCCGCAATCCCATTTTGATACGGCAGAAGTTCACCAGCGCTTTCATCCCACTTCGGGACAGTGGGAACAGGCAACAAAAAAGGGGCCATAAGGCCCCCTAATCGTCGCATAATCAGCGAGAAGATCACATGTCTTCGACGTCGATCTCCAAGATCGCCATCTGGAAGTTCCAGCTCAGCTCGCCATCTTCCTCATCACGGAAAATGATGCCGAGGAACTCGTCTTCCATATAGACCTCAGCAGAGTCGTCCTTACGCGGGCGCGCCTTGACGGCAAGACTTGGCGATTTGAAAGCCTTGCGCAGATAAGCTTCCACTTTGCGGATTTCATCGGGCTTCAAGGGCCTACTCCTGTAGATTTCTTATTGGTGTCTCGTGGTGAACCTATACAAATCCGCGCTGGTGCCAACCCCCGAAACAGCGATTATCCTTGTTTGTTTTTCGAAGGTTTTTCTTGACCTTCGCCAAGCATTTGATCCATCAGCCGGCTTGGCTGCGAGCATCCAGCCTCGCCCACAACTTTTGCCGGAACGCCAGCAACAGTCGTACCCGGTTCGACTTGTTTCAGCACCACGGAGCCGGAGGCAACCCGCGAGCAATGGCCGATCTCGATGTTGCCGAGGACCTTCGCCCCTGCTCCAAGAAGAACTCCCTGACGGATCTTCGGATGCCGGTCACCCTTCTCTTTTCCTGTTCCGCCGAGTGTAACACCTTGCAGGATGGAAACATCATCATCCACCACAGCGGTGCCGCCGATCACAATCCCGGTGCCATGATCAAGGAAGATACCGCGCCCCATCGGCACAGCCGGGTGAATGTCCACCTGAAACACTTCCGAGCAGCGGCTTTGAAGATAGAACGCAAAATCACGCCGCCCCTTTTGCCACAACCAGTGAGCCAGACGATGGGTCTGCAGCGCGTGAAAGCCTTTAAAGTACAACAGCGGCTCAAGGTATCGACAGCAGGCTGGATCACGATCGAACACCGCCGATATATCGACCCTGAAGATCTCTGCGAGAACGGGCTCGTCCTCAAGCGCCTCCAGATAGGTCTGTCGAATTAGGGAGGATGAAACCACAACATGGCCCAGACGGTCCGCAAGACGATGAACAATTGCGTCTTCAAGGGTGCTGTGATGCAAAATGGTTTCGTAAACGAAGGAGGCCAGTGCAGGCTCCGACGCCGCCATTTCCTCCGCTTCCTTGCGAACAGCTGCCCAAACCGGATCATGGATGGCCAGCGATTGCTCAGGATTTTTGGATGTCTGCGACATCAATCGGTCCTTTCACGCCACATACACGGCGAAAGTTTTAGCATGAAAACAAAAGCTGCCAAACCAACGCCACTCAATAGGGATGTGCTGAAACAACCTCTATTTCAAGTCCCGATAAATTTCCAGAGAGCCGGCTCAATTTGCAGTTAAGTATCCAACTCCATGCGAACGCTGGACAAAAATGGCATGATCGAGGCGGTAAAAATGTCGTTCTTGTCACCCGCGACCATGTGCCCCGCCGCCTTGACCTCAGTAAATTGTGCGTGAGGCACCATTTCGATGAACTCGTCGACGTGGTCCTGATTGACCAGCTCGGAGGTTGAGCCGCGGACAAGAAGCACTGGCAGCTGAAGCTGCTTTGCAGCATCAATCAAGGCCTTCTGCGTGGCTTCTGCATGGCGGGCATCCCGGTTGCTCTGTTCGATGAAACGCGGGTCCCAATGCCAATAAAACCGACCGTCAGATTTGAGACGCAGATTCTTCGCAAGTCCATTCAAGGATTTGGGCTTGGGTCGGTGAGGCAGATACTCTGCGATCACGGCCGCCGCCTCCTCCACGCTGGCAAAACCGTCACTGGCGTTCTTCGCCATGAACGAAACGATCTTATCCACCCCGCCCTTATCTAGGCGCGGTGTCACATCTACAAGGATCAAGCCTGACAGGGAGCCCGGCGCATGAGCCCCCTCCGCGATGATAGAGGCCAACCCACCAAGAGAAGCCCCAATGGCAATTGGGGAAATGCCCGTTTCCTTTTTGATTTGCTCGGCAACACTGACAACATCACGGCCAAAGTCTTGAAAGCTGTACTTGTCCTCAACCCATTCGCTGTCGCTGTGCCCACGCATGTCAAGACAATAGGCGCGCATGCCGGCTTCGACGATTTTCTCAGCTGTTCCACCCCAAGAGTGCCGGGTTTGCCCGCCCCCATGAAGCAGCAGGACCGGGGTCCCCTCGGAACCATAGGCATCCGCCGTCAGCTTGTTTTCGTCCGCACCGATAAACACGCGCACCTGCTTGATCATAAAAATTGCTCCAAAAATTCAAGGACACCCTGCTTGAAAACCTTGTCGCCCACTGCAACCATGTGATCCCTGTTCGGAATGTCGAGCACAGAGGCCTTAGGCATCAATGCTGCCAAGGCATGGGGGTCTCCTGCAACTTCGTCTTTAGTGCCAACTGCAATCAGGGTCGGAGCTGTGATGGTCGCGATTTCTTCCGCCAAGATCGGTTTGCGGGTCGATTTCATGCAGGCAGCAAGAGCGACACGATCCGACCCGGTTTGCTCGGCAAAGGCGCGGAAAGCCCGCCCTGTGCGGTCGCTTACGTCCGAAATCCTGTCTGCAAGGAGCGCTTCGACGATGGGCGCAGGGTTCCCCACGCCAGTGATGACACCATACCCCATCCCCCCAAAGACGAGCGAGCGGATACGCTCGGGCTGTTTAAGCGCACAAAAGGCAGAGATGCGTGTTCCCATGGAGTAACCCATGAAATCTACCTTCTCAATTTTCAGGTGATCGAGCAGAGCAAGGGCATCATCTGCCATGATTGGCGCGCCGTAATCCTCCGGCGCATGGTACTTGTGGCTTTCACCGTGCCCTCGATTATCGATGGCAATAACGCGGCGACCATCCTTGACCAGCAAATCAACCCAGCCGGGATAAACCCAGTTCACGTTCTTGTTTGAGGCGAATCCATGGATGAGAAGGATGGGATCTCCTTCGCCCTCATCCAGATAGGCGAAGTTTGCACCATTTCTTGAAAACTGCGGCATTTTATCTCGACGTATACATTAGTGAGCTCTAATCTGACGGCAAGATATAGGGACTACTTCATAAAGAAAAGCGCTGAGATTGTCGGCATTTGACCAATTCACCAAGAGTGCACCCGCCAGCGCTTGGCAAGCAAGGTCGCTGGCCACTTACACCCACCTCAAAGGCTCACACATAAAAACACTTAGGGATAAGCTTAGTGGGCCTGTTCTTTTTGATTTTACGCGACTATTCTCGCGCCAACCTGAGAAATTACGGGAGTCTTTCCAGCGATGGCCGATAAATTTGTTCCCCACTTCCAGAACACAGAAGGGCACGATTCAATCGAAATCGGAGCGCGCGAGTTCATGTGCATCGGGGCCAAGCCTCCTTTCGACCACCCACACGTTTTTCTGGATATGGGCAGCGACAATGAGATTGTCTGCCCTTATTGCTCAACGCTCTATAAGCACAATCCAGAACTTGACACAGATGGTGCAAAGCCTGCCGATTGTATGTGGACACCGGATGCCGCCTGAGCGGTGATCTCAGAGATACGACAATCGGGACGATAGCATATGAGTACCATGCCCATCGCAATAAGCGGTGCTGGCGTTGCAGGAATGAGTACAGCCCTGCATCTGGCAAAAAAGGGACATGAAGTCCATCTGTTCGAGGCCGCTGCAGAACTTTCTGAGGTGGGCGCAGGCCTCCAGCTTTCCGCAAATGCATTGCGCTGCCTTGAGCCCCTGGGCTTGCTCCCAGCATTGAAGGCTGTTGCCACCGCACCCCTCAGCATCGAGATGGCGAATGGGCGCGCTGGCAGCAAGCTGACAAGCATTCCTCTGGGCACGCATGCTGAGGAAAAGTACGGCCTGCCTTATCTGGTAATTCATCGGGCTGATCTTCAAAATGTTCTCAAAGAGGCCATTTGGGCAGAACCGAACATAACTCTGCATTTGGGATGTCGCATCCAGAATGCCGTTCAACACGAAGACGGCGTTTCCCTGGAAGGTGGCCTTTGCGGAAGGCAGCTTGAGACAAGATATGCCTGTTTGATCGCAGCTGACGGCGTGTGGTCGAAGATCCGCAAAAACGCCCTGAACCTGCCACCCGCAGAGTTCAGTGGTCGCGTAGCATACCGAACCACTGTGCCGATCGAAGGCGTTCCGGAGCATATGCGCAACACGACGGGCCTCTGGATGGGTAACAAGAGCCATCTGGTGCACTACCCTGTCCACAATGGCAGTATGCTCAACATCGTTGCCATCCGCCGTGAGGACTGGCACGAGGAGCACTGGGCTTACACGGCCTCCACGCTTGAGCTTCGCAAGGCCTTTGAAGACTGGCAAGACGAGCCGCGGCAAATCCTTGAGCTCAGCGAAAACTGGACACGTTGGGCATTGTGCGGCCTGCGCCCTGACGGCCCCTGGCACAAAGGCCAAATCGCTCTGATCGGCGATGCAGCCCACGCCATGCTGCCTTTCATGGCTCAGGGGGCAGCAATGGGCATTGAGGATGCCTACATACTCTCGTCGGCTATCGAAAAGCTTGGAACGACCTCCGAAGCATTTGCAGCCTATGAGAAAGCGCGCAAACCGCGAGTCGCGCGCGTTGTTCGACAAGCAATAAACAACGAACGCATCTACCACTTGCCTATGCCGGGTTATTTTGCACGCGACATGGTACTGAAAACCAGCTCTCCTGAAAGCTTGCTGGCAAAGTTTGACTGGATATACGGCTGGAAGCCGGAAGATGATGCGCTAAACTAACTAGGGAATCTCGGGCCACCAGCCCAAACCTTCATTAGGCGGATCATATGAGCGAACAAGAAAAGAAGCCGGTCACTGCCGGCTTTGTCGTTGTGGGGGATGAAATCCTTTCGGGGCGAACCAAGGACAAGAACATTGGCTACCTGGCTGATTTTCTGACAGAGATCGGCATTGACTTGTCCGAAGTGCGCATCGTTCCAGACAAGCAGGAAATGATCGTTGAAGCGGTGAACACCCTTCGAGCCAGATACACCTATGTGTTCACTTCAGGCGGCATTGGACCAACCCACGACGACATCACGGCCGATGCGATCGCAGCTGCCTTTGGGGTGCCTATTGATAAGGATCCGCGGGCGATGGCGATCCTAGAAGCCCACTACCCTCCCGGTGAGTTCACGCCAGCTCGACAGCGCATGGCACGCATTCCAGAAGGGGCCGATCTGATTGAAAACAGCGCCTCAGCCGCTCCCGGCTTCCGTTTGGGCAATGTTCACGTTATGGCAGGCGTACCTTACATCATGCAAACCATGCTTGACTCCATCGCACCGACTCTCGAAGGCGGGGATAAGATGCACTCGCAATCAATTGATGTGCCTTTGCCCGAGAGCAGAATTGCGGAAAAGCTCGCCATTGTTCAGGAAAACCACCCGAAATCCTCAATTGGGTCCTATCCGAAGGCAAAAGATGGCGTTTTCACCACACAAATTGTTGTCAGGTCCCGCAGTCTTGATGTACTTCGTGATGCCACATCAGCTGTCGAGGCTCTGGTCGCGGCAGCATTAGGCAAGTCGATCTGAGAGATAAGAAATGGACAGCACTCAACCTAAGGCCTTCCCTGTATCGTGGGACCAGTTTCACCGCGATTGTCGTGCTCTGGCGTGGCGCCTGGCTGACAAAGGCGATTTCAAAGCAATCGTCTGCATCACCCGTGGCGGCCTTGTACCAGCAGGTATCATCGCGCGCGAACTGGGGGTCCGGACCATCGAGACCGTTTGCATCGCCTCCTACCACGATTACGACGATCAGGGCGATCTGAAGGTAATCAAGGCAATCGATCCAAAGGTCATCGGCAACGATGGCGAAGGCGTGCTGATCATTGACGATCTAGTTGACACCGGCAAAACCGCACGGGTTGTCCGCGAGATGCTGCCAAAGGCCCACCTCGCTACCGTTTACGCCAAGCCTGAGGGCCGCAAGATGGCAGATACCATCGTGACAGAGCTCTCACAGGACACTTGGGTTTATTTCCCATGGGATATGGGTTGGCAGTTCCAGCCGCCAATCTCAAAAGACACCGCAGGCTAACAACCTGCGACAAGGGTCTTCAAAAAGGCGTCCGTAGCGGCGCCTTTTTTCTTTTGCAATGAACCCGGGCTGGAAACGTCACGGCCTCATGCCACCCGCCTCGATGACGTGCCAGCGTGACAAGGATGTATCCGCAACATCGCAATACTCCATGTAAAGGCTGCGCCACTTGTGGTCAGGCGAAAATGTGGTGTGGGAGTCATCGCCTGCGACCATGCACAGGTTGGTATTCTTGAGCTGCACTTGCTGCTGGTCGTTGAACTCGAAATGCTGAAACGGCTTGGCAATCAGAAAAGGTTCGCGTGCGTCGCACACCTTGAGCATCAAGGCATTGCCGGAAAGCGCCGTGCCATTGTTGCCCATCACCGTGACGCAACCACCATAGGTCGGAAAGTAAAGCGTCCCATCCTCCCGAAACTCAATAACCTCATCGTGATAGACCTGAGGCCCTTTGCAGTTGTGAGCTGTCAACGGCATGTCGAAGCGAACGTGCTCCCCACTGCCAACCACATCAATGCAGTAGCCATCGTTTGGCCGATCAAGCTTGTCAATCAGCTGGAGATACTGGGGTGTTTCGGCGAAGCTCTGTGTGCTCGCAAACAATAGGCAAAAGCTCAAAATCTTCTTCATGGGGCGTCTTCCCTAGCGATTGACGGGGTAGCGCCTTTTGCTGTTCTTGAAACAAAAGGCCGACCACAACATGCCCGTCAATTAGCTGCGCCCCGTCAAAAGACAAGTGACTTGAAAGCAGACGGTGTGTTCACACGACTTCAGCAAGACCGGTGACCTTGATCTCGTCCTCAGACAGAGCACAGGTCAGCGCATAGAGTTCTACGCCTGCCGCCCGCGCACGCTCGAAAGCTTCGGCGTACTTTGGGTCTATGTCGGAGGCAATAGAGACCCGGCGACAATCATCGCGCTGAATGAGGAAGACCATGGCTGAGCGATGGCCTTCAGCCACCATTTCACAAAGTTCATCGAGGTGTTTTGCGCCACGTGCGGTAACTGCGTCTGGAAACTCAGCAAGTCCCTTTTCCCGAGAAAGGGTCACGTTCTTTACCTCAACGTACGTCTTCTTGCCCCCCTCACCTTCGAGCAGAATATCGATCCGCGAGTTCTTGCCGTATTTCACTTCCCGGCGCAGGGTGTCAAAGCCGGAAAGCGCTGGGATGATGCCCGCTTTGATTGCTTCTTCAACCAGCCCATTGGGCCGGGAAGTATTGATACCAACCATGGCGCCATCGATTTCCAGAAGCTCCCAAGAGAATTTCAGCTTTCGCTTCGGGTTGTCCGAAGGTGTCAGCCATACCCGAATGCCTTCTCTGGTCAAACCCATCATGGAGCCCGAGTTAGCGCAATGGGCCGTCACGACCTCACCAGTGCCATCCAACTGGATGTCTGAGAGAAAACGCTTGTAGCGCTTGATCAGGCGCCCGGTTACGAGCGGAACCTCGAACTTCATGGAAAAGCTCCAAATCGATTGATTGTTACTTGGACCAGAAATCCGGGTCCAGAAGGATCAGAACTGTAAACAGCTCAAGGCGCCCCAGCAGCATGGCTGCGCTCAGAATCCACTTCACAGCGTCAGGAAGTGGGCCAAACGTCCCAGAAGGGCCAATGACCGGACCAAGCCCTGGCCCAACGTTACCCACGCTCGTTGCCGCAGCAGAAACGGCAGTCACAAGATCCAGATGGAACGTGGAGAGGATCAAGGTCAGCAATCCGACTGTCCCAAGATACACGACAAGGAAAGCCAAAACCGAGAAGGTGAGCTCCGGTGTCAGGCGGGTGTTGCCATAGCTTTCGGAAATGACCCGGTTTGGGCGCACCATGCGGCGCATATGTGCCTTCACGGTGCCAAAAAAGACCAAGAAGCGAAACACCTTGATGCCGCCGGTAGTAGACCCCGTACAACCGCCAACGAACTTCAGCAACAACGCAAGGCCTATGACTGGCGCACCCCAAGCGGTGTAATCACCCATGGCATAACCCGTCCCCGTGACAACGGAAACCACATTGAAGGTTGCCTGAAGAAGCGCATCGCTGAAGGCAACTGTCCCGCTCACCCCCAGATAAATGGTAAGCGCCAGCGCGATGAAAAGAAGAAAATATAGGAAGGCCCGCACCTGAGGATCGCGCCACAACAGCATCGGTTTGCCGCGAAACGCCTGAATCACCAATACGAACGGAAGCGAGCCCACAATCATGAAGAACACTGCGATCCATCCGGTCATTGGGTTCTCAAAATAACCGAATGAGGCGTCATGGGTCGAAAAGCCGCCAGTGGAGACCGTGGTCAGCGAATGGTTGAACGCATCAAACATGGTCATACCGGAAGCCCAGTAAAGAATGATGCACAAGCAGGTAAGGAACAGATAGGTCAAGCCGATATAGCGGATCAACTCCACCGAACGGCCAACGATCTTCTCGCTTTGGTCAGAGCTCTCGGTCTGGAACAGTTGCATACCACCAATGCGCAGGAACGGCAGAAGCACGATTGCCATAACGACGATACCAACGCCGCCCATCCACTGCATCAAGGACCGCCAGACCAAAAGGCCGGGAGGCAAGCCATCCAGCCCCGACAACACCGTAGAACCGGTAGTGGTGAAGCCTGAAACCGCCTCGAAAGCTGCATCCACATAGGCAATGCCAAGCCAGAGAAACGGGATCGCGCCGAATGCCGGAATGGTAACCCAAGCCAAGGTCGTGAGGATGAAAGTCTGCCGCGTGTCGAGCCCTTCCTCCAACGCATTGCCCATGGCCACGACGAGCAGCAAGCCGACCAAGCCAACAATAAGCGCGGACATGACAAAGGCTTGCCAGTCAGCGTTACGCGCAGCAACATCAACGATCGCTGGGATCAGCATGGCGGACGCGAGGCCTACATAAAGATGGCCCAGAACGCTTAAGACAGGTCGAATTGAAATCACGGCCTAAACTCTGATCAGCGACCGGCGCTGTTTCTATGGAATTCCCCTAGGACTTGGCAAAATAGGCTGACTAACGGCTAAGCTGCAAGCCTTTACGGTCTTCGTGCTTAAGGAAGCTTCTGATCTCCACAGGAACCGGTGCCCCAAAAACAGAACGCCGAGGCCACTGATCGAAGAGCCTTACCGCCAGAACTCGGGATCAAAAAGGACGAGAACCGTAAACAGTTCGAGGCGCCCCAGCAGCATCGCAACGGAGAGCACGATCTTTGCGTTGTCCGGTAATGATGCAAAATTGCCAACAGGACCAACAACTTCGCCAAGTCCAGGACCAACATTGCTAACCGCCGTTGCCGCGGAGCTGAAGGAAGTCACCAAGTCCAGCCCCATTGCTGTAAGGATCACGGTGATCACCCCAACCGTAGCCATATAGACCACGAGGAACGCCAGAACCGAGAACGACAGATCAGGCGTGATCTTGGTATCGCCATAGCGCACCACGACAACTCGGTCCGGCCGAATTAGCTTTTTCATGTAAGCGCGAACGGTGCCGAAGAAGACGATGAACCGCAGCATTTTGATACCGCCGGAGGTGGACCCTGTACACGCGCCAAAAAAGGTGAAGGTCAGGATCAGGCCCACCATCGGAGGCCCCCACGCAATATAGTCCCCCAAGCCAAAGCCTGTTGTTGTGATGATGGAAGTCACGACAAACAGCGAGCTGATAAACGCCTCTGTGAACGCAACATGCTTGTCGATACCAAGATAAAGGCAGATACCGGCGCTGGATAGAAAGACTGTTCCAAGGAAAACGCGCACCTGCGGGTCTTCGAACAGCGCCCACGATCCCTGCCGCAAACTCTTGATCATCATTACAAATGGCAGGCCGGATGCCAGCATGAAAATGATGCAGACCAGAAGGGTGGAGTTATTGTCAAAATAGGCGAAGGATTCATCGTGGGTGGAAAAGCCGCCAGAAGACAGGGTCGACATGGCGTGGTTGATCGCATCAAAGGCCGACATCCCAGAGATACGATAAAGCACCGCGCATAGCAGCGTAAGCGCTACATACACACCGCCGATCCAACGCACCAAATCGCTGGCCCGACTGACTACTTTTTCACTTCTGTCAGAGCTTTCAGCACGAAAAAGCTGCATCCCTCCAATCCGCAGAAGCGGCATCAACACGATGGCCATGACAATAATGCCAACGCCGCCAAACCAATGAGACAATGAGCGCCACAGCAGCAGTCCAGGCGGAAGCGTATCAAGTCCAGTAAGAACCGTAGAGCCTGTCGTGGTGAAACCGGAAATGGTCTCAAACGCAGCATCAACGTAGCCAATTCCGAGGCCAAGAAACGGCAAAGCGCCAAATGCAGGAATGGTGACCCAGGCTAGTGTCGTCAGCAAAAACACCTGCCGCACATCAAGCCGGTCATTCAATGACCCGCCTAGCGCTGCAACGAGCAAAACACCAATCATGCCGACGATCAGGCTCGACATGACGAAGGCCTGCCAATCAGGGTTTCGCGCGGCCACGTCTACTATGGCCGGCACCAGCATGACCAATGCCAAACCAACATAGAGATAGCCGAGTATGTTCAAAACCGGACGAAGTGGGATCACGGTAACACTCAAACACTAAGCGGCGCGGCAAAAAGCAGCGCGCATTACACTGTTGGAATTAGAAGCGCTCAGCGATCGTCGGGATACGAATGCCCCACCCCGCTCCAATCGAAGAGCATTTTCTCGTGACCAATGCCAGATACTCCCCCTCAAAACCAGATCTTTTATTGAGCATGGGCCATGCATGGGACGCGGACCCGCGAAAGCACGTGCCGCGAGCAAGCCTGCCTTACTCGCAACGTAATTGCGCATACGTTGAAAGTTCCGGCTTATGGAACGCACGCTGATCGCCTTGAGTCACCTACGTCACCTAACCGACTCGTGCGCTGCACCACCCTGTTGATGAGATAACCACAGCTATCCAAGACAGCTTCCCCGCACAAATATTAGACAAATGACTTACGGCATGGTGTCACACCGGGTTTATACGCATATGCGCCCTAATGAGTATTCCTAGGTTATTTTTATACTTAAAACAGTTCAAAAATACGATGTATCTGCGACCATTAAGCCACCTTAAAAACACTGGATTCTTGATTACCGATTATTGCAGCCGCAGAAACAGGCCACTTACCCTGTCTAGGATTTAGGTCAAAAGTCGAATGCCCTTTGGTCGCTCAAGGCCAACGCTAGGTGATCTGATATTCCTCACAGCAAGTTATACGTTTAAATACGTGCGGTTTTGTAAATTTAATACTTATTGCTCGAAGTCCCAGCACTAGCTAAAAAAGCGGCGAAATTTAATAGTCTGAGCGGAGTACCTTCCATTACTTCCAGCTCTCCTCAGATTGACTTTCAGGTCACGCACATGCGCCCTGAAACATTTCGGCTACAATGGAGACTGTGCTGATATGCTTCAGCAGACAAAAGAAGACCAAGAAAAGTCTTATGGTGAGCTACATCGCCCTTCCAGCGAGTTTGCCACCCGGACTGAATATTTGGATCATGAACTGCAGATTATGAAGCCCCGTCGCTGGGCTTTGAACCTGCCATACCGCGACTTCCGCTTTGAGCTGGAAGACTTTGTACCAGCAATCGCAGGCACCATTGGCATCTCCGTGATGTACTCGGCTGTGATGACTGCCTGGGCAACGGGCCTCACCGAGAGGTGGGATCACGTGAACCTTGGTGCCGAGTGGATCATTGAAGTGGTCCGCATCGAAATGCTGATCCCTGCTCTGCTGTTTTGTATCATTGGTTCAGGTTTTCTGAACCCACGGGCAAACCTTGCGGGCAACCACGGCCCAATGATCCCGCTCATCGGCGTGATCGCGCTTGCAGGTGCTCACCCACTGGCGTTGGCCATTTTGCTCTGTGCGTTCGGTGTGCTGCTGAGTTACTTCAAGGGCGGTTCTCGCCTTGTGAACCTGACAAGTCAGGGTGTCGCGGGCGGTTTGCTTGTTTACTTGGGCTTCATGGGCGCCAAGGGACAGATCACATCGCTGTTCACCTGGGCAAGCGGCCTTCAGGCTGCACATGGCCTTGACTACAGCCTGGGCTATGTTGCTCTGGCCATTCTTGCGCTGAACATCATCCTTTATGCGTTCCTCGCCAAGATTGGTAAGCGTTGGCTGGCCATTCCTGCGTGTTCAATCGCCGCTGTTGCTGTGGCGCTGGCACTGGGTGCAGGTGTTGACCTTCAGTTCACCACGGCTCCGGGCCTGCCAAACATGAACCCTTGGTACTGGTGGGGCTCTACGGAGACCGGCTGGCAGCTTGGTCTTCCAAACCTCAGCCACTTCATTGCATCTCTTCCATTTGCAATCCTGGCTGTTGCCATGTGGTCACCTGACTTCCTTGGTCACCGCATCTTCCAGGAGCTGAACTATCCAAAGAACACCGACCGCGTCCTGATGGATGTGGACGACACCATGACTTGCTGCTCCTTGCGCCAGTTCACAGGTACGTTCTTCGGCGGTGGTAACATCACTTCTTCCTGGGGCACCTACATGATCCCGGCCGCAATTGCGAAGCGTCCAATCCCTGCAGGCGCAATCCTGCTCGGCGCGCTCTGCATCATCGTGGCAACCCTGGGCTACCCAATGGATGTTGCTGTATGGCAGCCTGTGATGTCTTGTGCTCTGCTGGTTGGCGTGTTCCTGCCACTTCTTGAAGCTGGCCTTCAGATGGTTCGCGACAACAACGACACCAACGCAGCGGGTATTTGTATCTTCGCAGCATTTGTGACCAACCCAGTGCTTGCTTGGGCGCTGACCATGTTGCTCGACAACAATGGCCTGATTGGTGACAAGGATCGTGCAGCGCGCTTGACCGTTGCTGACCGCATCATCATTCCAGGTGCAGCTGTAATCATCTGTACTCTGGCAATGGCTGCTGTCGGCATGCTGCCAGGCATTCCTGCACTGCTCTGAGGTCACTTACAGAACGATCGAAAAGCCCCGCCAAATGGTGGGGCTTTTTTTTGGAGCAAAAACGCTGCTTTTTGCCCTCTTGCCACCTCTCTACTGCGGCGTATTCTGAACGCGAGTTGTAGCCATTCAGGCCCACAAGGAAAAGCGGTGGTTTTTTGACATGACCGAAGCACCTCGCTGGCACGCCCTATCGATTAGTGACACTCTTCTGGCTCTGAGTGCGACTGAAAAAGGCCTCACCCAACTGCAGGTGGAAAAGCGCCTGCAAGAACATGGGCCGAACAAGCTGCCGGAGAACGCTGGCCCCAGCGCACTGAAACGATTCCTCGGTCAATTTCACAATGTTCTCATTTACGTCCTGCTTGGCTCTGCTTGCATAACGGCGCTGTTGGGACACGTCATCGATACCAGCGTGATCCTCGCCGTTGTGATCATCAATGCGATCATTGGCTTCATTCAGGAAGGCAATGCAGAACGGGCCATGGATGCGATCCGCCAGATGCTGGCTCCAAGCGCAAATGTGATCCGGGATGAACAACGAAAGAGCATTCCCGCCGACCGATTGGTGCCCGGCGACATTGTTTTGCTAGAGGCGGGCGACCGTGTTCCCGCTGACCTTCGCTTGACCTCCGCCACACGCTTGCAGGTGCAGGAAGCCATTTTGACCGGAGAGTCATTGCCAACGGAGAAAAGCACAGCCCCAGCGGGCGCGGAAACCTCACTGGGTGACCGCTCATCCCTCGTTTTTTCTGGCACCCTCATCACAAAGGGGCAAGCCACCGGCGTCGTGGTTGCCACCGGCGCAGCTACAGAAATTGGCCGCATCAGCGGGTTGCTCTCCAATGTAGAACAGCTGACGACGCCCCTGCTCCAGCATATGGCCGCTTTCGCAAAGTGGCTCACGTTCCTGATCTTGCTTATAGCCCTTCTGCTTCTGGGCTATGGCGCGCTTTTCACCTCACTTGGCTTCAAAGAGGTGTTTATGGCGGTGGTAGGGTTGTCCGTTGCCGCAATACCTGAGGGACTGCCAGCCGTTCTCACAATTACTCTGGCCGTTGGCGTGAAAGCCATGGCAGAGAAAAACGCGATTGTCCGCCGCTTACCTGCCATTGAGACACTTGGTTCTGTCTCAGTCATCTGCACCGACAAGACCGGAACCCTGACACGCAACGAGATGATGGTGGCAAGCGCCGTAACAAGTCACCAAGCGTACATGGTCGAAGGTGATGGCTATACCCCTGTTGGGGCCGTCCTCAAGGAAGATGGAATGGCTGTGCCTGCGCCGTCCCTGTGTCTTCAGGCGCTAGCAAGAACCGCGGCTCTTTGCAACGACGCCTCCCTACATCGCGATGGAGCTGGCTGGGCTGTGGTTGGCGACCCCATGGAAGGAGCTCTGCTCACTTTTGCAGAAAAACTGGAAATAAGGCCATCACATGAGCAGCACGAATGGCCTCGTACCGGCGTAATACCCTTCGATGCGGAACATCGATACATGGCTTCTCTCAATCGGTCCATGGCCGAAGGCCTGCGGATTTTTGTGAAGGGCGCTCCCGAAAAGCTGCTCGCTCTCTCTTTTGCTCAGCTTTCAGAGGCGGGGCATGAGGAGCCGCTCAATACCGCTTACTGGCTCAATGAGGTAGAGCGGATCGCAGCCAGAGGGCAGCGCGTCCTCGCTTTTGCGATCAGGGAGGAACACAAGGAAGGCGAGCCTCTCGACGAGAATGAACTCAACGGAACACTTACGTTTGTTGGCCTTGTCGGATTGATAGACCCGCCGCGTCCTGAAGCCCTCCAAGCCATCTCCGAGTGTCACTCAGCCGGCATTCGCCTGAAGATGATCACCGGCGACCACGCCAAGACAGCCGTAGCCATTGGCAGGCAAATAGGTTTGACCAGCAGTGACTTGGTGCTGACCGGCGCTGACCTCGACAAGATCAACGATGCCGATCTGAAAGCACGCGTGCAGGACTGCGATGTCTTTGCGCGCACAAGCCCAGAGCATAAACTCCGCTTGGTCATGGCTCTGCAATCCCTTGGCATGACGGTGGCCATGACTGGTGATGGCGTCAATGATGCCCCAGCCTTGAAGCGGGCCGATGCCGGTGTGGCCATGGGCCAAAAGGGCAGTGAAGCGGCCAAAGAGGCGGCCGAAATCGTTCTTGCAGATGATAACTTCGCGACCATCGTTGCCGCAGTCCGCCAGGGCCGAACGGTATACGACAACATCAAGAAAGTCATAAGCTGGACCCTGCCAACCAACGCGGGGGAAGCCATGACCATCATCGTGGCCCTTCTCTTGGGGCTAGCACTTCCTGTAACACCGGTTCAAATCCTTTGGATCAACATGATCACAGCGGCCACCTTAGGGCTGGCCCTGGCGTTTGAGCCCACAGAGACGCACACGATGAAACGGCCACCGCGCCCGCGCAGTGAGCCCCTTCTGACCTCTGGGCTTATCTGGCACATTGTTTTCGTCGCCATGCTGTTCATTGCCGGCGTCTTCGGCATCTATGCCTATGCCATTTCAAGCGGCTATCCGGTTGAACTTGCCCGCACCCTCTCAATGAACACGCTTGTGATCATGGAGATATTCCATCTGTTTTTTATCAGGCGGTTTTACAGTGTTTCACTTGATCTGAGCGCCCTCGTTGCCACGCCGATCGTGTGGATCACCGTGACCATAACCGTCTCCGCTCAGATCGCCATTACCTATCTTCCCGCTCTGCAGGGCATTTTTGACACCCGTGCCATGTCACTTGGTGACTGCCTGCTGGTCCTTAGCATTGGCATTGCGCTGTTTGTCTTGGTTGAAACGGAAAAGCACCTGCGGCGGCGTTTGTTCAAGGCTGATCAGATGTAAACAGCAGGTGTGGTCACGTTGGACAGACCACCCCGGCGCAACTGGCTGGCGATTTCTTCAACGCGGTCTTTTTCTGCGGCGGGCCAGTCCTGCGCTTCACCTCGCACCCCATGATGCTGAAAGGCATTGAGGCGCAGGTTCAGGCCTGGAGACAAGTCCAAGACAAAGTCCAGCAAACGATCAATCTCAGCAGGCACGTCTGTAATTCCGGGAATGAGCAGATAGCGCAGTTCGTGCAGTTTGCCTTCCGCATGTAAGAAGCGGGCCGAGGCCAGGACACGTTCGTTGGTGCGTCCGGTCAGTTTACAGTGCAGGTCACAATCAAAGCTTTTGATATCCAACATGACCCCGTCTGTGTATGGCAACACCGACCGCCACGCGAACTCCGGCAAATATCCGTTACTATCAATGAAGCAGGTCAGATCGCGAAGGCTGACGCTTTGCTTCATCACCCCAAACAGCGCAGTGATGAACTTCAGCTGTGTGGTTGCCTCCCCCCCTGAAACCGTGATGCCATTCAAGAATGGTTTGTTCCGTTGGACCAGCTCCAAAACCTCACCAATGGTTACATGAAAGACCTTGGGATTTGAGTTGATTGGGCAGACCTCCAAACACTGATCACACTCATCACATCGGGTCGGATCATGAACAACCCTGCCCCCAATCATGCTGAGGGCGCCGGTTGGACAGGCAGGAACACAGTCACCACAATGGTTGCACAGGGCCATGGTGTGGGGGTTGTGACAATTCAGGCAGGCGAAGTTGCAGCCCTGCAGGAACAGGACAAGCCGGTTCCCCGGCCCGTCCACGCAGGAGAACTTCAGGATCTTGCTGACCTTAGCCTCTGGTAAATTCATGGGCGATCACCCTTGGGGCTCGGTCCAGAATGGCACCGGTAATAGAGGCCTCTGCGCCAAGAACCGTGGTGTTGATGCGAGAGCCGCCGCTTTCCTTGAACTTCTGGATGTCTGACAAACGCACCATGTAGCCTGTCACCCGCACCAGATCATTGCTGGAGATGTTGGCAGAGAACTCGCGGAACCCCAGCGAGAATGCGCCTATCACCAACTGGCTCAGAGCCTCCCGATTGTTGCGAATGGTCTCATCCAACGTCAGAATTTCGCTGACACCAGAGGTATAGTAGCCATGGTGGCCCGCTAGCGCCTGAATGTGAGTGACAGGGTCCGGCTCGGAACCATAAGGAATGCGTACACCCGGTGTACATCCACCATCATCACTCAGGCCTGCTTGGGAGTGCAGCATCGCACGGCCGCGCCAAACATTTTCCATCTCCCGGCTTTCGACAGCTTCCGCCAATACAGCCGAAATGCGATGCCCGAGGGAGTTTGCAGCATCATCATGGCCATATTGCCCGGCAAGGCCTGCCTTTTCCTGAAGCTCGTTGACCGCTTCTGCCATGGCAAAGATACCAAACATGGCAGTAAACCGGTCTTTGGCTATCCAGCCTTCCTTGACCAAGAAACTTTCAAAGAAGCCGGATTTTTCAAAGAGATGGTTGACGCGGACCTGAGTGAGGCGGAAGTTCAGATCCACATAACGCGGCAAGACGTTTTGGAAAAAATCTTCAACACTGACAGAGCGCTTGGCTACTTCATAAAGGTTGATGCGCGTCAGCGTGGACGCACCGCCGCACAAGGGCAGCGCGTTGTAGCAACTGGCAATGCCATAGCCTGCGGAATCAAAGATCGGCTGGTGCACCGGATGGTTGGCAATGTGCGGCTTCGAGCACTCAATAATGCTGTCGCAAGCCATCTGGAAGATCTCGTCACTGCTGACTTCAGGATCCCAAATGAAAGTCAGGTTCGGCGCAACTTGCTTGAGTTCTGAATCCACCCTCAAAATGGCACGCGCCACCCGGTTGTCAGAAGGCCCAATGTTGGCGTGCATGAAGGCATCTGGCAGCACACGGTCCAGATAGCGCCAGAAAAGTTTGATCTTGCTGTAAAGCGCCTCTTCGCTCACACCGTCGCAATAAGGCAGCAACAAGTCATCCAAATGCCCCAAGAACACCGGCATGTTGGTAACCGACGGCACGTGGTGATAGGCAATCATCAAGGAGTTGATGGCCTCGTCAAGCGTTTGCGCGGGCTCAAGTTCAAGAAACTCACTGCCCTTCTTGAGGACCACTGAATAGTCCGGCATCACGTAGCGCGGCTTGAACGGCGCATGCCCCTCGTACATGTCGCAGATCACGCGTTCCTCCAACGCGCGGGCTGTCTCCTCATCCAGCTCGGGATAGGCCAACGAGTTTTCCGCCTCCAGCGAAAGGGCTCGGGCTTTTTGAGAGAATGACAGGGATGGGTCTTCAGTGATTGTCTTGAAGCGCGCTTGCAGCTCTTGCATGTGGCAGTTCCTCAATGGTCTTTGCCAGCAACTTACCCGAGGAACGGCAGGTAAAAATTGAACTGGCGCAAAAGATCACTTCACGCACAGGAAAAATATCACATTTCAAGGAAGGATTTGGTGCGGACGGCGGGACTCGAACCCGCAAGCCTAACGGCGGCAGATTTTAAGTCTGCTGTGTATACCAATTCCACCACGACCGCTTGTTATCCTCTGGATAGCTGTGCGGCATTGGAAGTGCAAGAGGCGCTATGCTTTTTCCAATGCGCAAGCTCAACAAAGGCCGCGCACGCACACGCAAGGCGCCAAGAGCCTCAAGGGAACCTGATCTTCACAGACGCGCGCGGGCATGCTATCCCCACATCCAATCATTCCTCCACAAAAGCACAGGTTCCCCTCATTTTTCGCAGAAAACTGAAGCAAGCCGCGCTATATAGAATGGGAAAGATAAGCCGCATCGCCGAGTACCCATCAGTTGTCGGGGAGCTCTTCTACGGAGAACCGGGGCTTGTATCGCGTTGTCGCCGCTGACTACAGTGATGCATCGAAGTCTCCGCTCAAGCTTCAAGATCTGGTGGCGCGGCCCGACAAAGGAAATTGGAATACATGGTCTCTTATATTGATGCCGCCACCGCGCCCTTGAAGAACACGGGTCAGATCCGCCTCTATGGCCCCGACGACTTTGAAGGCATGCGCCGCGCGTCTCAAGTCACAGCTGCGTGCCTTGATGGTGTGACTGATTTGGTAAAGCCGGGCGTCACCACTCAGGAAATTGATGATTACGTCTATGAGTTTGGCAAGAAGCATGGCGCAGTTCCTGCGACGCTTCACTACCGCGGCTTCATGAAGTCTTGCTGCACATCCATCAATCATGTGGTGTGTCATGGCATTCCGGGCCCAAAGCCACTGAAAGAAGGCGACATCGTCAACATCGACGTCACCTTCGTACTGGATGGCTGGCACGGGGACTCCTCTCGAATGTATGGTGTTGGCAAGCTGAAACGGGCCTCTGAGCGCCTTATTGAAGTGACGCACGAGTCACTCATGCGCGGCATAGAGGCAGCCAAGCCGGGCAACACGACCGGTGACATTGGTTATGCCATTCAGTCCTACGTCGAAGCAGAGCGCTGCTCTGTGGTCCGGGACTTCTGCGGCCATGGCGTCGGCAAGCTATTCCACGACATGCCGAACATTTTGCACTACGGCCAACCGGGCGAAGGCATTGAGCTTAAGCCGGGCATGATCTTCACCATCGAACCAATGGTGAATCTGGGCAAGCCGCACGTGAAGGTGCTGAAAGACGGTTGGACCGCCGTAACCCGTGACAAATCCCTGACGGCTCAGTTCGAGCACTCCATCGGGATTACACCCGATGGCTGCGATATTTTCACCACATCGCCAAAGGGGCTGTTCAACCCGCTGCACCCGGAGACCCAATAAGGCTCGGGCAAACCATGAGAAGGAGAGTGAGTTGTCGGAAGACCTCTTTGGCCTGTCGGAAAGCCCACTCTCCCTGCGTGACCGCGGCTCCAAGGCAGGTAAGACCGCCAAGAGCAAAGAACCGAAGCATTATCACGGGCACCGCGATCGCCTGCGCCAACGCTTTGATGAGGCAGGCGCGGAGGCGCTCCAATCCTATGAGCTTCTTGAAATGCTTTTGTTTTCCTGCATCAAGCAGGGCGACACCAAACCGCTCGCCAAAGCGCTGATCGAACGGTTTGGCTCCTTTGCGAAAGTTCTGGCCGCACCACGCGAACGATTGATGGAAGTCCAGGGTTGCGGCGAGAAAACCGCGCGGTTCATCAAGGAGCTGCAAGCCGCCGCCGTGCTGTTCGCAAAAGATCAGGTGGACCCGCAAACACCCTTGTCATCTTGGTCGGCAGTCATGAACTACATTCATGCCGCGATGGCGCATAGCCAGACCGAGGAGTTCCGTATCCTGTTTCTTGACAAGAAGAACCAGCTGATCGCCGATGAAATCCAGCAACGCGGCACCGTTGACCATGCCCCGGTTTATCCTCGTGAGGTGATCAAACGAGCACTGGAGCATGGGGCCAGCGCTTTGATATTGGTACACAATCACCCCTCCGGCGACCCGACCCCTTCCCGCGCTGACATTGAAATGACCGCACGCATCAATGACGCGCTCAAACCACTCAATATTGTGCTGCATGATCACATCATCATCGCTCAACACGGACATGCAAGTTTTCGTGGGCTGAACCTGCTCTAAGCCGCAAAACAAACGCGTCAAAAACGGGCAGCACTACAGGCTCGCTCAAGACTTCTCGTGAATAATCCAAGCCAAAATATCCTAAAAATCCCTGCATATGTCACGCAAGGAGTGTGTTGAGCATGTCCGAAGTCTCTGACAAGCCAAAGAATTGGGGCAATGGGGCCGAGTTGGTGCATCTTCCCGAGTCCAAATTTCCCAAGCGCAACAAACTGGCGCGATTGATTGCCTTCGGCTTGCTTCTGGTAATCTGTGCCGCTCTTATTTCAGGCTACACAGCTTTCCAATACACCACGGAAAAAGCGATCATCTATGAATCTGAAAAAGAACAGCGACTGATCTCCAGTAACCTTCAGGTATACCGCGACAGCCTTGCTTACGAGGTGGAACGCATCGCTCTTTCGGAAAAGGCTTACAACACGGTGAAGTCGGGTGAGCGCAACCTGTTTCTGGATCAGGACCTCACGCCCACCAAAAACAACCGCGGCGACAGGGATGTATTTCTCATTCTGGATGCAGAGAAACAGCCTGCATATGCCTACCGTCAGGACCTTCCGTGGCATAACCGAATTTATGATGGCGCGCTGAAAGAACAAATTGCGCCGACCATCGACATGCTGGAGCGCAACCTCAGAACACACGTGGATCAGAGCAGCCTGCCAGCCCCTCTGCGCAGCGCAATGCCTATTGATCTGAGCATGCGCGACATCATTCGTTTTGATGGCGGCATTGGCCTTGCCACAGTTGCGGCGATTGCTCACCCGGGCAGCGAGGGGCAGCAAGCCCTGCGCCATGCCGGCTACCTTATCTGGATCCGCCAGCTCGACGCCGACCTCATGGACAATTTCGAATCCATCACCGGCATGCGGGACATCTACCTCACGTCCTCCCCGAACGATGCAGACCCAGACAGCGTTTCCGTGCCGCTGGAAAACGTGCGCGGAGATGTGGTGGCCTACCTGAGCTGGACCACTTCAGCAGCATCGAAAGCTCTCTACGACGAGTTGATGCCGTACATGTTGGCCGTCACCCTCGTCATTTTGGTTGTCGCGCTGGGTCTGTTGTATTCATCCGTGCGCTTGGCCGATCGTCTCGTTCAAAACGAGGGCCGCGCCCGCTTTGCATCCCTCCATGACGCCCTCACCGGTCTGCCAAACCGCACCTACTTCAGCGAAGCGCTCACCCCGATGCTGCGCAAGACCCGCATGAACAACAAGGTCGCTGGTGTGGTCTACATGGACCTTGACCACTTCAAGCAGATCAACGACAGCCTTGGCCACTTGGTCGGTGATGAGGTGATCTGTCAGGTGGCAGAACGTCTTCAAGAAGTCCTTCGACCCAATGATTTGCTTGCACGGATCAGCGGGGATGAGTTCCTCATCCTGCTGCCAAACCGCGCAGACTTAACGGAAATCGAAGAGGCTTGTTTTGAAATCGAGCAAGCGGTCACCAAGCCCTACATGGTTGAGAAAAACCGCATTCTCACCACTGCAAGCCTGGGTGTGGTCGTGAGCCCCGAGTACGGCCATGAGATGAACGAGCTGCTGCGCCGTGCCGATATCGCCCTCTATCAGGCCAAGGAAATGGGCCGTGCCCGTCACGTCGTCTTCCAACAGCACATGGAAGAGCGGATCCAGATGCGCCGCACCATTGAGGAAGAGATTGAACGCGCGCTGAAACGCAATGAGTTCGAAAACTTCTACCAGCCGATCATGGATGCAAAGGGTGAGCGCGCAGTAGCCGCAGAGGCCCTCATCCGCTGGAACCATCCAACCCGCGGACAGATCGCGCCCGGAACATTCCTGCATGTGGCGGAAGAATCTCAGCTCATCAACAAAATCGGTGAGTGGGTTCTGGAAACAGCCATGAAGGATGCCACTCACATGCCGGGCATTCAGATGTGCGTCAATGTTTCTCCAAACCAGCTACGCCACCCAGACTTCCCACCGCTTGTGGAACGCCTGCTGCAAAAATACGAGTTGGAGCCAGGCCGCATTGAACTTGAGGTAACAGAAGAAGTGCTAATGAGCGAAGCCGAAAACGTCGGCGAGACGCTGAAGCAGCTTCACAACATTGGTGTCAAAGTCGCTTTGGATGACTTCGGCACCGGGTACTCAAGCCTCAGCTATTTGCGCCTTTACAACTTCGACAAGATCAAGATCGACCGCTCGTTCGTTGAGGACCTTGATCATGATGTGGACGCGCAGGAGATCATGCGCTCGCTCATCCACCTTTCGGAAGCCATCAAGATGGACATCTGCGTTGAAGGCATCGAGCGCAAGTCTCAGTTCCAGTTCCTTTCAGAGATCGGAAATCCGGTCCTGCAAGGTTTCTACTTCGCCCGTCCAATGCCCCTGACAAAATTCCGCCTCTGGCGTGAAGGGGAAGCGGAAAACGCTCTTGATGACATCGAGTTGGTTGAGGAGACCACCTGAGCAAACTCACTAAGTCCAAAAGCAAAGGGCGGGTGTCGAACCCGCCCTTTTTCGTTTCTACGCAGAACAGTAGGGATCGGTTAGCCCTTGGCCTTCAACGCGGCTTGCGCTGCGGCAAGGCGTGCAACCGGCACGCGGAACGGCGAACAGCTGACGTAGTTCAAGCCAATTGTTTCGCAGAAAGCGATGGAAGCCGGATCGCCCCCATGCTCACCACAAATGCCAAGCTTGATATCTCCGCGCTGCTTGCGGCCACGTTCCGCCGCAATCTCAATCAGTTCCCCCACACCGTTGGTATCAAGGGAGACGAACGGATCCTTCTCCAGGATCTTGCGCTCCTGGTAGGTCCCCAAAAATGATGCAGCATCATCTCGGGATATGCCGAAGGTGGTTTGCGTGAGATCGTTGGTCCCGAAAGAGAAGAACTCGGCCGAACCGGCAATCTCTTCCGCCCGCAGCGCAGCACGCGGCAGTTCGATCATGGTGCCAATGGTGTAGTCCAGTTTAACGGACTGCTCTGTCTCGATTTCCTTTGCGACCGCTTCAATGCGATCACGCACGAAATCAAGTTCAGAGCGAAGGCCGACCAGTGGAACCATAACCTCCGGCTTCACGGAGACGCCGCGACGTCGAGAAACTTCGGCAGCAGCTTCAAAGATAGCCCGAGCTTGCATCTCGGCAATTTCAGGGAACGAGATCAAAAGGCGGCACCCACGGTTGCCGAGCATCGGGTTGAACTCTTCAAGTTCAAGCGCCCGCTCCTTGAGATCTTCCGCATCCACATTCATCTGCCGCGCCACTTCACCGATTTCATCCTCGGTCTTTGGCAGGAACTCATGAAGGGGTGGATCCAGCAAGCGAATGGTGACCGGCCGGTCTTCCATCAGCTCAAAAATCTGAGTGAAGTCATCCCGCTGCATAGGCAAAAGCTTGCCCAGTGCCTCACGGCGCTCTTCCTCGGTGTCAGACAGGATCATCTCACGAACGGCGAGGATCCGATCTCCATCGAAGAACATATGCTCGGTTCGGCACAGACCAATCCCTTCGGCACCAAAAGACAATGCCGTTTTTACATCCGTTGGTGTCTCAGCATTGGCGCGCACGCGCATGCGACGCAGACCATCGGCCCACTCCATGAGCTTCTGGAAGTCGCCAGAAAGCTCTGGCTGAAGCATCTTTGCACGACCTGCAAGGACCTGACCGGAACTGCCATCAATGGTAATGATGTCGCCCTTCTTGAAGGTTCTGCCATCTACCAGCATGACCTGCCGCTGCATGTCCACACGAATGCCGCCAGCACCAGACACACAAGGCTTGCCCATGCCGCGCGCCACTACAGCCGCGTGACTGGTCATGCCGCCGCGAGAGGTCAGAATACCCTCTGAGGCATGCATACCGTGAATGTCTTCCGGACTGGTTTCTGTGCGAACCAGAATGACAGCCTTGCCATCCGCCTTTTCAGCTTCCGCCTCGTCCGGATTGAACACAATAGCGCCGCTGGCCGCACCCGGAGAGGCGGGCAGACCTGTGGTCAGCTCATCCCGTTCCGCAGCGGGGTCAATCGTTGGGTGAAGAAGCTGATCAAGTGAGCCCGGATCAATCCGAAGCACTGCCTCTTCCTTGCTGATCAGGCCTTCATCCGCCATTTCAACGGCGATTTTGAGCGCTGCCTTGAGCGTCCGTTTACCTGTGCGGGTTTGCAGCATCCAGAGCTTGCCGCGCTCTACAGTAAACTCAAGGTCCTGCATTTCACGGTAGTGTACTTCCAGCTTGTTGCAAGTATCCTGAAACTGCCGGAACACCTCAGGCATGATCGCTTCGAGGGAAGGCTTTTCAGAACCAGATGCAATACGCGCAGCTTCCGAAATGTCCTGCGGCGTCCGGATACCAGCCACAACGTCTTCGCCCTGCGCATTCACGAGGAATTCGCCATAAAGCGCGTTTTCACCAGTGGCCGGGTTGCGGGTAAACGCCACACCTGTCGCGGAGCCCTCTCCCATGTTGCCGTAGACCATGGCCTGCACGTTGACCGCAGTCCCCCACTCCTCAGGGATGCTGTGGATCTTGCGGTAAGTTTGCGCACGCGGGATCATCCATGATTGGAAGACGGCGCTGACAGCACCCCACAGCTGCTCTTGCGGGTCATCCGGGAAATCGCGACCCAGCTCTTCCTTCACCCTGGCCTTGAACGCGTCAACACAAACCTTCCAGTCTTCTGCGGCCAGGTCCGTATCGAGCGTATAATCTTTTTCATCTTTGATATCTTCGATGATCTCTTCGAAGTAATCATTATCAACGCCGAGCACGACGTCCGAGTACATCTGGATGAATCGGCGGTAGCTGTCATAAGCGAACCGCTCGTCGCCAGACTGTTCGGCCAGCGCACGTACGGTAACGTCATTCAATCCGAGATTCAAAACTGTGTCCATCATGCCCGGCATGGAGACCCGCGCACCAGAGCGAACGGACAACAACAACGGGTTGCTCGTATCGCCGAACGTCTTGCCTGTCAGCTCTCCCACAGCTTTCAGCGCCTGAGCGATCTGCTCTTTTAGCTCTTCAGGATACGTGCGCTCGTTCTGGTAGTAATGCGTGCAGACTTCTGTGGTTACGGTAAACCCTGGAGGCACAGGAAGCCCCAGTCGGCACATTTCAGCAAGGTTGGCACCCTTCCCACCGAGAAGATTGCGCATTTCAGCGGCGCCCTCGGTCCTGCCTTCACCAAAAACATAGACCCACTTGGTCATAGCACCCCCCTTTATCTGCAGTGAAATATCTTAATGCAAAGAGTAGCTGAGTATAGCAAGATGCATTTGGTGCGACCTTAGGGGTAATGCTTATCTCACTTGAAAAAAACTATAAGATACAGGAGGCAAGAAAATCGGAGGATGGCTGCTTCACGGTATATTTAGCTTTTTTCGACCACTCAATAGGTTAGAGTATGTGGCAAGCTCCTCTGACTCATCATGGTGGCCCTGAAACCGCCATGCTTCTTGGTCAGACCATGCGATAGAGGATTGAGTCGACTGCGGCTCTCAACGAGAGAATTCAATGGACCATTCAAGACTTTGCGTCAACGACCGCCCTTCCCGCTTCATTCGGGTAAGCAGGAAAGCAGCTCTTCTCGCAGCGACGGTCGCTGTATCAACCTTGACGTGGGCCCACGCGGCCAATTTGAGCCCTGCGCAGATTACAACGCCATCTGCACAAAACTTCTCACTGGCTGGCAGCTACCTGTCAGGCCGCAGCGCCTTGCAGGCGCAAGATCTTGAGAGTGCCGCCCGCTATTTCGAGCAGGCTTTGCATCTGGATCCCGACAACTATTACCTGCAAGACCGCACCTTTGTGATGGCGCTGGCAGATGGCGACTTCGAAAGAGCCGCCCCGCTCATCGAACGCTTGCTTGAGAACGACGAGGATCACTTCCTTGCGCACTTCTACAAGTCCGCCAAGGCCATTGCTGAGGACGACTTTGATGCGGCGATTGAGGCCTTGAACGGAGGCGATATCAATCCACTCTCTCGGCTTACTTTTGCAATCATGTCCGCATGGTCGGAGGCTGGCCGCGGGGCTCCTGAAAAAGGCATCGAGTTTCTTACAACCGTTGAAGGACCAAACTGGTTCGAGCTTTTCACCAGCTTCAATGCCGGCCTCATCATGGAATCCGCCGGAAACGGAGCGGAAGCACTGAAGTTTTACGAGGAGGCCTATGGGGCCGACCCTGGGGCTCTGCGCATCTCCAACGCCTATGCCCGCGCTCTGGCGGCCAATGGACGCCAAAAAGATGCGCTTGAGGTGCTCGACGCCTACGACCAGTTGGTGCCAAACCACCCGCTTCTTGTCGACACGCGCAAGGCAATCACCGATGGCGACATGCTGGAGCCGCTGGCTACCACTCCCGCGCAAGGTGTTGCGGAGGCTCTTTATGGCCTGGGCTCTGCCATCAGCCGCGATGGGGAAGAGCTTTCCGCCGTCTATCTTCAGACCTCACGCCTTTTGAACCCAGATCTGGATGCAGCCTCCATTGCACTTGGCACCCTGTTCGAACAGTTGGGAAACAACCACCGAGCCATCGAGTATCTTGGTGAAGTGGACAGCGCGTCTCCCATGAAGCGCGAGGCAGAAATCCAGATTGGACTTCACTACAACGCGCTTGAAAACCTTGAAGAAGCCCGCGAGCACCTGCAGGCACTGGTTGAGGAAGACCCAACCGACCTTGAGGCCGTGACTGCGCTTGGCAATGTCTTGCGGTCTCATTCTCTGTTTGAAGAGGCTGAAGTGGCCTACTCCGCAGGCATCAGCACACTTGAGACCGTAGAGCGCCAGAACTGGCCGCTGCTCTACTTCCGCGGCATTACCCGCGAACGCCAAAACAAGTGGGAAGAAGCTGAAGCAGACTTTCGTGAGGTGCTGGAGCTTTATCCGGATCAACCGATGGTGCTGAACTATCTCGGTTACTCTCTCGTGGACCGGGGCTTGAAGCTCGACGAAGCCCTTGAGATGATCAAGACGGCAGTACGCCTGCGCCCGACTGATGGCTACATTGTCGATAGTCTGGGCTGGGTCTACTATCGGCTTGGCCGCTACGAGGAAGCTGTCTCTCAGCTTGAACGTGCGGTATCTCTTCGACCGCAAGACCCAATCATCAACGACCACCTGGGGGATGCCTACTGGAAGGTCGGCCGTAAGCTGGAGGCCCGGTTCAAATGGAACCACGCCCGAGACTTGGAGCCAGAACCCGATCACCTCAGCGAGATCCTGAACAAGATCAAGCACGGCATGCCTTTGGAAGAAACAACCAATATTGGACAAAACGCCAATGACGGCAGATAGACTTGCTGCAAGCGAGTTAGTAGCACCTTTAGAAACCACTGAGGTGGTGGAAACCGCACGGGCCAAGGTCAATCTGGCTCTTCATGTCACAGGCCAGCGTGAGGATGGCTACCACACGCTAGATAGCCTTGTGGTATTTCCCGCGTATGGTGATGAGATAACACTGCGCCCCGCCGATGACATGACCCTGAGCATCTCGGGGCCCTACGCCGAGCCTCTGAACACAGACAGGTCCACAAACCTTGTTATGAAGGCTGCGTGGCTGATGTCAGAAAGTGTACCGGGCGCCCGTTCAGCACACATCCAACTGACAAAGCGCTTGCCTGTTGCCGCTGGCATTGGTGGCGGTTCGGCAGATGCAGCAGCTACCTTACGCGCCTTGGGCCGTCTTTGGGACGTTCATCCATCAAGCCACAATCTTGAGAAGCTTGCCTTGCGTCTTGGTGCGGATGTACCGATGTGCTTTGGTGAAAATCCAAGCCGGGTTCGCGGCATTGGCGAGCAGATCGAAAAGCTCTCCGCCGTTCCCAAAGGCGCACTGGTGCTCGTCAATCCAGGTATCGAGCTGTCAACACCCTCCGTTTTCCAAGCCTTGGAGAACAAGCAAAACAGCCCATTGCCAACCTTGCCGGATAAATGGTCTGGCCCGCAGGAATTTGCCAGCTGGCTGCGTGCCTGCCGAAATGACCTTCAAGCACCGGCAACGTCCTTGGTGCCACAAATCGGCGATGTGCTGTCGCTCCTGGACGCACAGACTGAAACGCTTCTCTCACGCATGTCAGGCTCCGGCCCAACCTGCTTTGCGCTCTGCGCAACACTTGGCGAAGCACAGGCCGTGGCTAAGCGCATCAAGGAAAACCGCCCCGATTGGTGGGTTCAATCCGCAGCGTACTAACAAAAAACGGGGCCGTTGGCCCCATTTTTAAATCAAACCTTTTTTGCGTTTAACTGACGCGCTGGATGCAAAACTTAACGCTTTCAACTAGCGCATCCTTTGCAGCTCCATCAGGCAAGGTTGCCAAGGCTTGAATGGCAGAAGCGCCAAACTCCCGCGCTCGCTTGATGGTATCCTCCAAAGCCCCGGTGGTGCGGAGCAGCTGGATTGCATGCTCGAGGTCGCCATCTTCAATATTGCCGTCTTCGAGTGTCCGCTTCCAGAAGGCGCGATCCTCATCAGAGCCGCGTTGAACCGCATAAATGATTGGCAGGGTGATTTTGCCTTCGTGGAAGTCATCACCTACGTCTTTTCCAAGGTCCTTGGCAGACCCACCATAATCAAGGGCATCATCCACCAACTGGAAAGCAAGGCCAAGGTCCATACCGAACTTACGCGCAGCCGCGCGAATCTCGGCACCCTTGTCGGCAATTTCCGGGCTCACCTCCGAGGCAGCAGCAAACAGTGCGGCTGTCTTTGCTTCCACCACCTGCATGTACATCGGTTCATCTGTGTTCAGGTCCTGCGCCGCGCCCAGCTGCAGCACCTCACCTTCCGCAATAATTGCAGAAGCTTCCGACAGAATGCGTAGTGCTTCCAGAGAACCCACGTCCACCATCATCTTGAAAGCCTGGCCAAGAAGATAGTCGCCCACCAGAACGCTTGCCTGATTCCCCCAGAGCTTGCGAGCTGCGAGCTTGCCACGGCGCATGTCGCTCTCATCCACCACATCGTCATGAAGCAGTGTGGCTGTGTGCATGAACTCGACGGCGGCAGCTAGAATGACATGACCGTCGCCTTCGTAGCCAAACATCTTCGCGAACGCGAGCGTCAGCATCGGGCGCAGACGCTTGCCACCGGAATCGATCAAGTGTCTTGAGATCTCCGGAATAAGTTCCACATTAGAGCCGGCTTTAGAAAGGATCAGCTCGTTAACGCGCCCCATGTCATCCGAGACGAGATCAACCAGACTCTGAATACTGGCTGGTTGTTTAAGGTCTTTTTGCAACTGAACGACGCCCACGTGTTGCCCTCTCCATTGACTTTTCCGGGACAATAGGTCCCGAAAGCCACTAGGGCAAGATCGGAACGCAAATTGATCGCAGATGTTCCTTGGCTAAAACGCATTTTCAGGTCGATCTGAACACAATAACGTGCCTAATGATCAGATCAGGGAGGGAATTGATGGAAGAACTGCTGCGCACGAACAACGCCGTGACGATTTCTTTTGTCGAAGCACTGCTCGGCGAAGCAGGCATAATCTTCTTCGTCGCAGACACCAACATGAGCATTTTGGATGGCTCTCTGGGTTTTCTCCCACGCCGAATTCTGGTACATGCCGACGAGATTGACCGCGCCAGACAGCTTCTCGTGGAGGCCGGCCTCGAATATGAGCTGAAGCGCTGACACAAAGAAAATGGCAGAAACGCCCGACACACTCCCAATAGACACCAACTTGGTTGAGCTGCCAAAGACAACACTCGACAAGTTCCTTGATGGCCGCGTCATGATTGAGCAACCCGCCAAGGGGCGCCATCGCGCCGGGCTGGATGCAGTCTATCTGGCTGCCAGTCTGCCTGACGCTACCACGGGGCATGTGATGGATCTGGGAACAGGTGTCGGCTCTGCCGCCTTTTGTGCCGCATGGCGCCTGCCAAAGATCACAGTCACTGGTGTTGAAGTAGATGCGGTGGCGGCAAGCCTTGCCCGCCGCGGTCTGGCGCTTTCCGAGAACCAAGGCTTCGCCGAACGCGTTACAATCGTGGAAGCAGACCTCACCGCCAAGGGAAGCATCCGCCATGCAACCGGTCTGCATCCATCGCAAGCCGATCATGTCATCATGAATCCGCCCTACTATGACAGCACCCGTTTTCGCGTAACCCCTCAGAAGGAACGGGCCGCCGCACATGCACTGGATGAGCGTGGTGTTGAACCTTGGCTGCGCACCGCGAGCGATTTGCTGAAAAAAGGCGGGACACTCTCCGTTATCTTTCGGGCAGATGGCCTGCAAGAACTCCTGGACGCGATGCAAGGCCGGTTTGGCGCGGTAGATATCGTCCCCATACGCCCCACCGCAACCTCTGCGGCAACCCGCGTCATTGTCAGAGCCGTCAGCCAAAGCAAAGCGCCGCTTCAACTGCTTCCGGGCTTCACCCTGCATGACGAAACAGGGGACGCGTTTACCGAACAGGCCCAAAAGATCCTGCGCCACGGAAACGGCCTTGATCTTGTGTTCCGGCGCTAATCACAGATCGTACGAAGCGCTCCCCACTGAGCCCGCGAAATCAACCGTCGGTTGCTCTTGGTGCCAATAATTCCTTGGTCTTGCAAAAGGGCCAATCGCTCCTGCGTTACTGGATGCGAGGAGAGCAACTCAAATTCGGCATCCTCCTCCATGGAACTTAGAAACGCCAATAATCCATCAGCAGGAATTTTCTTCCTGTTCAAGAGGTTGATGGCGTACTGATCGGCCTCACGCTCAATATCACGAGAGTACTTCTGGTTCAGCAAGTTCTGACTCACAACAGCCGCCAGGCTCCCTCCTGTGAGGTCTCCGAGGAAAACGGAGACAACAATACCAACGCCAGCTGCATTCACGATGGACTTCATGGAATCGCGGTTTTTGATGTGCCCCATTTCATGGGCAAGGACACCAGCAAGGGCCTCTGGATTTTTCACCTCTTCGAAGATCCCGGAGAGAATGAAAATGCGTCCTCCGGGAAGCGCATAGGCATTGGCAATCGGGCTTTTCAGCACCTGCACTTTCAGAGGAAAAGGCAGGTCCTCGTCATGTGACAAACGCGCCACCAATCGGTTCAAGCCAGCATCTCCAAGCGGAGACGTGCAGTGAACGCTCGTGCCTTTGAAGGTTTCCTCAACGTGTTGAGCCACCTCCTCTTCCACCCACAACGGCAGCATTCCCACAAGTTTTCCTGCCAGCAGCGGCAGCACGAAAATGAGGACAGCGGCAATAAATGCGACTGCACCAAAGCCCAATCCCACATAGCGCCAGTTTGTATTCCCCTCCAACGACTGGACTTGCTTGCCAAACCCCCTCTCCAAGCTCTGGCGGGTACTTTCTGCAACAACTGAGATCTCGCCCCTTTTCAGGTGCTCTGAAAAAGAAACATGAACACCACCATGACCATCATTTTTCAGCTGAAAACAATCTGAGGCGGCGCGAAACAGTTCGGAGTGTGTTGTGCGATCCGTGACCAGAAGCAGTTGACCAAGCTGATAAAGCAGTACATCCCGCCGCACCGGGCTCTCGCCGTCATAGTAAAAGGCTTCACCTATGAAATGGCCACTCATATCGCATCAAACCCACTATCAAGCGCATCTGCAAGACCAACCCCAGCGACCCCCTCTTGTCTCTGGACCGAGCGCACATTGACCAGAAAATCAACGTCGCTCACATGAATGCTGTTGAACCTTTTGCCCAGCAAGTAGACCTGCATGAAGTACATGTTCGCAAACATACCCAACGCGTAGAAAACAACAACAATGGGCAGAACGTTCTGCAGGCTCAGCATAAATAGGGAAAGAAGACCGCCTGTCTCCTCGACCTGCTCAGGAGATGGCATTGGCGTTCCATAGGTATTCACGATTGCCATGACACACCCCATACCAACCGCAACCGTCAATAGCGCGCCGAAGGTCGCCGCATATTGGTGCCGCGTTGAGAAGTCAGATTTGAGTTTGATGGCACCGAAGTACATGGAGCTCATCCGCAAGCGAAACAACAAGGCCTGCACCCACGGGTAAAACAGAAAGAAACAACCGAACAAAACGGCCATCAAGGCGAGCGGAACCAGAGTCACACCGACCATCGCAACCGAGAGGAATACGGCAAGAACAACCAATCCTCCGGTAACGAGCAGTGGAAGACGCAAAGCAGACCAATAGTCCGTTGCCCGCGCAACGTAGATGCATCTAACATCGCCAAATGCGCATGCCTCGTATCGATACCGGTCCAGCGCTGCCAGCCGCCATGGGGTCAATATCCCCAAGGTGACGATCGATCCTAATGACCACAGTAGCCAGCGCCAGACATACCCCCGCGCTTTGCTCTCCATCCCAAACCGCAGACCTCGCCAGCTTGTTCTGGTGAGTAGGTAGCGTTGTCGCCTGAAACTCACATAAGGCATCAAGATCAGGATCACTGAGAAAAAGCCGAAGCTGCCAATAGACCCAACGAACTGCCCAAAGAGGGGCAAAAAAGTAGCGGCCAGATAGGCTGGCAGCAAGATGGCAAGGGCGAGAAGAAAGCCAATGAACAGCTCCTTGACTGTCCCATGATACCTGAACCGATCACCTAAAAATTGAGTGTTCGACCACAAGAAACGACGTAGCTTTGTTATTGCCCAAAACCGGTAGATACCAAGCGTCAAGAGCGTAAGACCCGTCCACTTCAGCAACGAAGGAACGACCGGATGGTCTTCATCAAACTCAACCTTGAACGTTTGGTTTGCGCCATTTGGTTGAGTTGGCGGGCAAAATTCATTCATAAAAAGCAACTCATTTTGAAATCAATACTGTTCATTGTTACAGGATCTATCAGCGTCCTTGAATTGGGAAAAGAGAGGGGCGCACCTACTCCTTTGTATCACCGCCGTTTGGCAGGGGTCACAGCGCGTACCTGCTAGAAAAATACGCAGATCCCCCTATGATACTTAAAAACAAGCGGTTGAATCACCGCGCATATGGGGGGACGAACTCATGGGGAAGAGCCAACTACCCAACTCAATTGAGGAGACCGAGCGCCTGCTGCTGCGCGGCGGATATGTGTCGGATCGAGCGCTGGCAACAGTGCTGCATCTGTCTTTGCGTATGGGTCGCCCCTTGTTTCTAGAAGGCGAAGCAGGCGTCGGAAAGACAGAGATTGCCAAGGTGCTTTCTGCAGCTTTGAACCGCCCCCTCATTCGGCTGCAATGCTATGAGGGCCTGGACGTCTCCACTGCTGTTTACGAATGGAACTATGCAGCTCAAATGGTTGAGATCCGCCTTGCGGAAGCCGAAGGCAACGTTTCCCGCGCGGCTCTGTCGCAAAGTGTCTTCTCCCCGCGCTTCCTGATCAAACGGCCGGTTTTGCAGGCTCTCGAACAGACGCCGGAAGGCGCACCGATTTTCCTCATCGACGAGTTGGACCGCTCTGATGAAGCATTTGAAGCCTTTCTGCTTGAAGTGCTGGCAGACAATCAGGTCACGATCCCAGAACTTGGAACCATCAAGGCAGATGAACCACCGATCACGATCATTACAACCAACCGAACCCGCGAGATTCACGACGCCCTGAAGCGGCGCTGTCTCTACCATTGGCTTGACTATCCAGATGGGGAACGGGAGCTTGAAATTGTAAACCGGAAGGTGCCCGGCGCCTCCGAGCGCCTCGCCAGAGAGGTGGTTGCTTTCGTGCAGCGCCTGCGTGCCAAGGAAGATCTTTTCAAGCAGCCCGGAGTTGCTGAAACACTGGACTGGGCCACTGCATTGACGGAACTCAATGAGGTCGCACTAGATCCAGAAATGGTAACAGACACCCTCGGTACACTGCTCAAGTATCAGGAGGACATTGACCGCATAAAGGGCTCAAAAGCCCATGAAATTGTCGAGGAGCTGCGAAGAGACCTTTATGGCCAGCCGGGCCTGAAAAGTGAGCCATGACAGAACACGAAGCAGCCTCCCCCTCAGACAAGCGCGGCAAGATCACCGAGAACCTCGTGCATTTTGCGCGAACCCTGCGCAAGGCTGGGCTGCCCATCGGCCCGGCAAGCGTGGTCGATGCCGTGGAAGCCGTTGAAATATCGGGCCTGAGCAGCCGAGATGATCTCTACTGGACCCTCCATGCCGTCTTCGTGCGCAAGCGTGAACACAAGCCCCTTTTTGATGAGGCGTTTCGCATCTACTGGAAGACCCACGGATTGGTCGAAAAGATCTTGGCGATCCTCTCGCCCGTTGCCCCAAGCGGGCCCCGCGAACCCGAGCCTCCAAAGGCGGGGCAAACTCGCCTGTCACAGGCCTTTGAAGCCAACAAACAGCGCACAGCAACACGAGCCGCTCCCCAACTTGAGGTGGACGCCCGCTTCACTGTCTCAGAGCGCGAGGTCTTGCAGAAGAAAGACTTTGCGCAGATGACTGCAGAAGAGATTGCCAAGGCCAGACATGCGCTGCGCATGATGACGCTGCCTTTGGACAAGGTGCCAACAAGGCGGCTGGTTGCAGCAAGTCGAGGGCACGTTGATCCGCGACGGTCCCTGCGGGCTTCCCTCCGCTCAGGAGGCGACATCATCGAGCTAAGGCACCGCCGCAGGGCGCAAGTTCATCCACCAATCGTTGCGCTCTGCGACATCTCCGGGTCCATGAGCCAATACACGCGCCTTCTGCTCCACTTTCTGCACGCACTGACTGAAAAGAGACGAGTGCATACCTTCTTGTTTGGTACAAGGCTGACCAACATCACCCGGGCACTTGAAATGAAGGATCCAGATGAAGCCTTGATGGCCTGCACCTCTGGCGTTGAGGACTGGTCCGGCGGCACCCGCATTGCCCAGTCGCTCCATGAGTTCAATCGCAAATGGTCCAGACGTGTCCTTTCCGGCGGCCCGATTGTCCTGTTCATTTCTGACGGTTTGGAGCGGCAGGAGGACGGCCAACTTTCAACGGAAATGGATCGGCTGCAGCGTTCATGCCGTCGTCTTGTCTGGCTTAATCCGTTGCTTCGCTTTGAGGGATTTGAAGCCAAAGCGCGCGGCATAAGAGCTTTGCTGCCGCACGTGGATGACTTCAGGGCGGTTCATTCGCTGGACGCTGTGTCCGATCTTTGCAAAGCACTTGATGGTTCAACCGGGTTTGCCAAGCGCTCTGATCCGCGCCTTTGGCTTGAGCGCTCGGCCTAACCCTCCTGCACCATTTTGCAAAAGCGACCGCTATCCAAAATGGTCCAGTCCGGCTGCCGGTGTAACGAAACACGGTAGATGGAGGATCCGTCTTCCTCAGGCTCGGAAATCTCGCCAAAGGCATAAAGCCCATCCCAAATGCATCCACGGGCATCAAAAACCGGGTCTTCAGATACCGTGATCACAAGCTCCTCGCCTTGAGGGTCCTCCTTTGCATAGTCGAACACGAAGTGCTTGGCACCAGTCAGCTTTTCACAGGCGGCCTCATCCTGTTCCCTCATGGAAAGCAACAGGTGGATAATCAGCCCTTCCTGGAGGGGCGGCACCTTGGAAAGCAAAAACTGTGTGTCAGCATCAACCTCCCAGCGTGGTATGGGTACCAAGTCATCGTCAGGGGAACAAAACGGCAGCTCCAGCGCCTTGGAGGGGGCAGCAGAAAGCAGCAGCAGCAACGCCGCGCCAATGGGTTTGATCACGGAAACCTCGCATAGTCTTCCATTTGCAGCGCACGCAGCGCTGTGGCTTGCAGTCCGCATTGTACTGCCACGACCGGCCCCAATGAACCACCCTCATAAATCTTCATGGGCACTTCGCAGTCTGCGTCACGAAATTTGATCCATAGGCGTTGGGCGGCACGCAGTTGCTCTTGCACGGGTTCGGGTTTGGACTCCATCACCCGTTGATAGGCTGCATTGAGTTTTTCATCCCAAAGCTCTGTTTCGCGCGACGCGCAAACACGCATGCCAAGGGACGTTTGCAGTTCTGGGCTTTCCTGACAGACGGTGAACACTCGGCCGATACAGCCGACGGACGCCGCAAAGGAAGTTCCTGCTTCAGCAAGGCACGCCTGCATGATGTTTCTGTCTTCCGGGGTGGGAGTGTTCAAATTGCTGCTGGCCACAGCGGCACCGGCAAAAATGCATCCGATCATTGAAATCGCTAGGAATTGGCGCAAGGTCGTCCTCCAATTTTCCCAGTAACTTATCGGAAAAATCGTAAACACCAAAATGACACGCCCTTGCTCCCATCCAGAAAATCGCGCTTAGCCTTTATGAACTCTCAAAGCCAAACGAAAAGGCCCCGCAGTTTCCCGCAGGGCCTCTACCTGAACCAATCGGCACGAATGCCGAGTTCTAACGATTAGCGATAGTCGTAGTTACCGTCTTTCCACTCGTACCATACGTAACCTGGCAGTGTTACATCACCCTTTTCGTCAAAGGAGAGGTTGCCAAGCACTGTTTCGAACTCACCGGAATCCAGTGCTTCTACAACAGCGTCATAGTCGGTGGAACCTGCAGCTTCTACAGCATCAGCCCACGCTTGAATTGCTGCGTAGGTATAAAGCGCATAGCCTTCTGCAGTCTTGCCAGCAGCTTCGAGCGCCTCAACGACAGGTGCAGCTTCTGGGTTCTTGCGTGGGTCTGGAGAGAAGGTCATCAGCGTACCTTCACCTGCAGGACCTGTGATGGACCAGTATTCGTCGGTCACCAGTGCGTCACCGGAGATCAAGATGGTGTTCATGCCCTGATCAGCCATCTGACGCTTCATGAGACCAGCTTCAGTGTGGTAACCACCAACGTAAAGCACGTCGATGTTTTCCGATTTAAGCTTGGAAACCAGCGCGGTGTAGTCCTTTTCACCGGCGGTATAAGCTTCGTAGACAGCTTCATCTTTGCCAGCGGCGTTCATCACAGCCTTGGTCGCATCAGCAAGACCCTTACCATATGCAGTCTTGTCATGAATGATGGCAATGTTCTTGTCGCCAAACTCGGTCGCAAGTGTGTTACCGGCAACCTGACCCTGTTGGTCATCACGGCCACATACGCGATAGACACCTGGACCTGGACGTTCATCCGTGAACTTGGGGTTCGTGGAAGCTGGTGTAATCTGGATGATGCCCTCTTCAGCATATACTTGAGAGGCCGGGATAGAAGAACCGGAGCAGAAGTGACCAGCCATGAACACGGCACCTTTACCAACCATCTGGTTGGCAACGGCAACGGCCTGCTTCGGGTCACAGGCATCATCGCCCACTTCCAGAACCAGCATTTCGCCGTTCACACCGCCAGCAGCGTTGATGTCGGCTACAGCCTGTTCAGCGCCTGCCTTCATCTGCGCGCCAAAGGAGGCGTACTGACCAGTCATTGGGCCTGCGGTACCGATGACGATATCAGCCATAGCTGTGCTGGATAGGGCAATTGCCGTAATACCTGCAACACTCGCCAAAATAGAGTTTTTCATTGTTACTCCCCTGATCTTAAGGTGATTTAAATCTCACTTTGTCAGCCCCTAAAGGCATGTGAAGAAGTGAATGTTTCCATCTTCTTCAAATCTTTGAATAAGCAGCGTCTCTCCACACCGCAGAATCCGAAGATCTTTCTAGGGGTAGTTGAACAACCCCCAGAAACTTTTGCAACCCAAAACTATGAGTTAATACTAATTTCAGTAGGCATCGTCTTTGCCCTCTTTCAGCGTCCAGCTGAAAGGGCTCGTCCGAGTATAAAGCCAACGATACTGTGTCACCATTTGCGTGGTTCGCGTCTTGCGCCACCCGAGCAGCGCAATACCTGTCAGCACCAGATAATCAACGATGAGATACTGCAGTGACAGCAGCGCCTCTTCAAACAGTGCGAAAGACAGGAACCTAACCGCAAGGGTCAACAAGAACAGGAACCAGAACAGCAGCCACAAAGGCCGCCATGTCACGGCAATTGCTCGGCCAGTCGCATATGCTGCGAGGCCCCCAATGCCGCAAACGAAGATGATAAAGACAGGCAAGGAACTGCCGTAGAGAATACCCATGATCTGCTCCTCGCTCAGTGCCTGCCGCCTTCGAGATAGGCCGCCTTGACCTCCTCTCGAGACAGGAGTTCCTTACCCGTGCCGGTCATGGTGATGACACCGTTCACCATGACGTAACCGCGGTGCGCAAGCTTCAATGCGTGATACGCATTCTGCTCCACCAAAAACACGGTAAGACCGTCATTCTTGTTCAGCTCGTTGATGGCCTCGAAAATCTGCTTCACGATAATAGGTGCAAGCCCAAGAGACGGTTCATCAAGAAGCAAGAGCCGCGGACGGCTCATCAGCGCCCGAGCAATTGCCAGCATCTGCTGCTCCCCGCCCGACAGTGTGCCGCCGCGCTGATTTTTACGCTCACGCAGGCGCGGAAACAGATCGAACGCCTTCTTCAAATCGTCCTCGAAGTGATCGTTCCCGGCAACCATGCCGCCCATCATCAGGTTCTCAAGAACCGACATGCGCGGGAATATGCGACGCCCTTCAGGCGATTGCGCAATTCCGGTTCGCATGATCTCATAGGTTGGCTTCAGGGTGATATCCTCGCCCGCATAAACGATGGAGCCGTTGCGCGCCTGAGGCGTGCCACAGACGGTCATCATCAACGTGGACTTACCCGCACCGTTAGCACCGATCAGGGTAACAATCTCGCCCTCGAACACATCAAGATCGACGCCCTTCAGGGCAATAATCTTGCCGTAATAGGTCTCAACGCCGCGGACTTTCAGAAGTGGCTCAGTTGCACTCATAGTCCCACTTCCTCCTCAATCTGATCCACTTCATCATCATCCACACCCAGGTAAGCGGCGATCACATGCGGATCGTTCTTAACCTCATCGGGTGTTCCATCGGAGATCTTGACCCCGTAGTCGAGGACCACCACGTGGTCGGAAATCTCCATCACCACGGACATGTCGTGCTCGATCAAGAGAACGGAGGTGTCATGCTCCTTGCGGATGTACATGAGCAGTTCGTTGAGTTCCAAACTCTCCTTTGGGTTCAAACCCGCAGCAGGCTCGTCGAGACAAAGAAGCTCGGGACCTGTGCACATGGCACGTGCGATCTCGAGGCGGCGCTGGTCCCCGTAAGGCAGTTCAGCAGCTGGTAGGTCTGCCCGGTCAATCAGACCGGTCTTGTCCAGCCAGTACTTCGCCTTTTCAATGGCGTCCACATTGGCATGGCGATATCCGCCCAGCCCCAACAAACCACCAATGGTCCAGTTCGAAGCCACCATCAGCGGGTTATGCTGAGCCACCATCAGGTTTTCCAAAATGGTCATGCCACCAAACAGGCGGATGTTCTGGAAGGTACGAGCGACCTTTGCATGCGCGGAAATCTTGAAGTCGGGCATGCGCTCGAGAAGGTACTTCTCGCCATTGGTCCGGCGCATCACAAGGCGCCCTTCCGTTGGCTTGTAAAAGCCGGTGGTGCAGTTGAACACCGTCGTTTTACCAGCACCGTTCGGGCCGATTAGCGCCGTGATGTCACCGCGACCAACATTGAACGAAAGGTTATCGATCGCCGTCAGACCGCCAAACCGCATGGTCAGATGTTCTACGGTCAATACCGGGTTGTCGTTCCACTGTGTCATCCGTGGCCCTCCTGTACCAAATCGGCAGAGATGCCCTTAGCGCCCTTGGACAAGGACACAGACGGCGCACGGGTTGAGACTAGACCTCTCGGTTTCCATACCATGATGACCACCATCAAAAGACCGAAGACCAGCATACGGTATTCTTCGAATTCACGGAAGAATTCAAAGCCGCCGATCATGAAGATGGACGCGATCACAACACCGATCTGAGAGCCAAGCCCGCCGAGCACCACGATCGCCAAGATCACAGCGGACTCGATGAATGTGAAGCTTTCTGGCGAGATGAAGCCCTGACGGGTTGCGAAAAAGGAGCCAGCAAACCCACCGAACATGGCTCCCAGCGCGAATGCCGTGAGCTTGGTGTTGGTTGTGTTGATGCCCAACGACCGGCATGCAATCTCATCTTCACGCAGCGCCTCCCAAGCACGTCCGATTGGCATCCGACGCAAGCGCATGGTCACGAAGTTCGTCATCAGCGCCATGATCAGGATGAGGTAGTACAGGAAGATGATGCGGTGAATTGAGGAATAGTCGAGCCCGAAGAAGTCGGCAAACCCGCCTTCTCCGCGCGTGAACTCCAAACCGAAGAAGGTTGGACGCGGGATCCCGGAAATCCCATCGGGACCACCGGTAAACTCGTACCAGTTCAGCAAGACAACCCGGATGATCTCACCGAATGCCAGCGTCACGATAGCCAAATAGTCCCCGCGAAGCCGCAGAACCGGGAAGCCAAGAATGATGCCCCAGAATGCGGCCAGAATACCCGCCAAAGGCAAGCAAATCCAAAACGAGAAGCCAAAGTACTGAGCCAACAACGCGTAGGAGTATGCCCCTACCGCATAAAAGGCCACGTAGCCAAGGTCGAGAAGACCGGCCAAACCCACCACGATGTTCAAGCCCCAGCCGAGCATCACATAGGTGGTGACCAGAATGGCAAGGTCGATATATTGGCGCGAGCCCCGTGCACCCAGCCAAAACATCAGTGCAAACGGCAGCGCAATTGCAACAATCAGCAGCAAGGGTTTCAAGGCCGCGCCCAGGCCGGAACCAGCTTTTGACTTCGGCATGAGGCCGGAAACGGCCGCTGCCACAGAATTGTCGGTTCGCCAAAAGAAAAGGTTCATAACAAGGCGGCCCGCAAACACCACGACCACAGCCATCGCGACGGCGAACCATCGGTATTCGATAAACAGTTCGGCTCCGCGGCCAGAGGCCACGTCTACCTTCATGCCGATCATCACCGCAGCGAGTGCGAGGGTGACGAGCGCCCCCCCGGCTGCATCCTTCAGACTGCTTTCAAGCAGACTTGGTTTTTTAACAGCTTGCATGATCAGACCTTCTCCACTTCCGGCTTGCCGAGCAGACCTTCAGGCATGAAGATCAGCACAATCGCGAGGATTGAGAAGGCGGCAACATCCTTGTATTCGACCGAGAAATAGCCAGACCAGAAAGTTTCAATCAGGCCAATCAGCAAACCACCAAGCATGGCACCCGGCAACGAGCCGATGCCGCCAAGCACTGCTGCGGTAAAGGCCTTGACGCCAGCTACAAAGCCAATGAAGAAGTCCACCACGCCGTAGTACATGAGGAACATGAGGCCAGCGACGGCAGCAAGCGCGGCTCCCATGACAAAGGTCAGGGAAATGGTGCGGTCCACATTCACGCCGACAAGCGCAGCCATCTTTCGGTCCTGCTCACAAGCTCTCTGAGACCGACCTAAAGAGGTGTGATTGATCAAGAAGGTGAAGCCAAGCATCAACACGACGGTGGAGACAATGATCAAGATCTGCATGTAAGACAGCTGAACAACAAATCCGGAGCCGTCAGCGCCCCCATCGGTCAACTGAAAGCCCCCCTGAACAAGGGGCTGAAGCGGCTTGTTGCGCGCTCCCTGCGAAATCTGGACAAAGTTCTGAAGTGCAATTGAGGCACCAATTGCGGTGATCAGCGGTGCCAGTCTGAATGATCCGCGAAGTGGCCGATAAGCAATGCGTTCGACCGTCCATCCCCAAAAGGCGGTCAATGCCATTGCGATCACCAAAACCAGCACAAGGGCTGCGATCAGAAGAAGCAGCGGCGTCGCTGCTGTAATTCCCAGTGCCACTATCATGATAAGCGCAATAAACGAGCCGATCATGAAAATGTCACCATGTGCGAAGTTGATCATCCCGATGATGCCATAGACCATCGTATAACCAATGGCGATGAGACCGTAAATCGATCCCAACGTTACGCCATTTATTAGCTGTTGGAGAAAGTAATCCATATTTTATATTGTTCCCCGATTGGATCAGCGGTTTTTTACCGTTCTACCCAGACGTCTCCACGTCTGGCCCCGCTTAACTTTTTAATAAGCCTCCCTCTCCAAGTAAATTACCTATACAGGTAATCACCTAAATTGATAATTTTCTATCGGAAAATGCGGCAAAAACGAATTTTTCATTCTCTAACCCCGCGTCCCCTGCCAATCACGGATTGACCAAGAGTTAGGTTTATGTCGCTAAGATTTCCCCGTTAAACCGCTCTTTCATTCAGGCATTCATCGTATCAGCGGAATCAATCAATAGCACGTGTAATATATCAGTATCAATGCGATCGTCAGAGAGTGATTTCGGCAAGAATGCAGCCTGCAAAAGGGCCTAACCCCCTCTGCTTGCGGCAGGAATGCGGGGGCAAATGCCCCCACCGACGAAAAACTAACTGGAAAATTTAAGTGTAAGCCCCTAGCTAGTGCACAGGACAGACCTCCCGATACGCACGCAAGGCCTCGATACATATGACAGCAACTGCAGCGAAGACGCCGATGACTGACCAAAAGAAAACGATAGAGGCAGAAGACTTCCGAGAGGCCATGAGCCGTCTTGGTGCCTCTGTGAATATTCTGGCGTCCAATGGAGGTGCTGGACGGGTCGGCGCTACCGTCTCTGCCGTTTGTTCCGTAACCGACAGCCCACCTACGGTTTTGGTTTGCCTGAATCGGAATACATTCGTGAACGACATCATAAAGCGCAACGGCGTGTTTTCAGTGAACACGCTGATTCATGATCACACGGATCTTTCGGACGCCTTTGCTGGCCGCGATAATCTTGAAATGGATGAGCGGTTCGCGTTGGCAGACTGGCAAACGCTGCAAACGGGCTCTCCAGTGCTGAAGAGTGCCCGCGTTGCATTCGATTGCGAAGTGAGCGAAATCTCAGAGGTCGGAACGCACTCCGTGCTGTTCGGACGTGTTGTCGCAGCGAGCTGCGGCGACAAGAATAAAGCCCTCATTTATCTTGATCGCAACTACCACGCTCTATAGCCACCAACCAGAACCCTAGGTATGCTGAACTGGTCTATAAAAAGAACCAGACGAGCGTCCAATGGCAAAACTAAAAACTGGTGCACTCAATCTTATTTCAGATGTTCCCGGCATAGCCGTCGGGAACGCACACGACCCTGCTCTTAAAAGTGGCGCGACTGTGGTCGTACCCGAAAACCCTTCTGTAGCGTCGGTTGCCATCCATGGCGGTGCGCCCGGCACCCGTGACGTTGCGCTTCTGGAGCCGGAACAAACCGTCGCGCAGATTGACGCACTTGTGCTTTCAGGTGGCTCTGCGTTCGGCCTGGATGCTGTGGCTGGGGCGCAAGCACTGCTGGCAAAGCGGGGCAAGGGGTTTGCCATTGGCTCTGTTCGCGTACCTATCGTACCTGGTGCCATTCTCTTTGATCTTCTCAACGGAGGAGACAAGACATGGGGGCTTGATGAAACACCCTACCGTCACCTAGGATTACAAGCCGCGCAAAATGCGGGAGAAATGTTTGCCCTTGGAACTGAAGGCGCAGGCTATGGGGCAACGACAGCCAACCTGAAGGGCGGCCTTGGCTCCGCCTCAACGCTGTTGCCAACGGGTGGCGTCGTGGGCGCACTCACCGCTGTCAACGCTCTTGGCACAACCACGTTTGATAGTCTGCCTAACTTTCGAGCCGCATCTTTCGAAATTGGTGAGGAGTTCGGGGGACTTGGACTACCTGCAGACCTGCCTCCTCCCCCCGAAGGCATATTGTCCAAGCTGTCGAATGTCGAGAGCGCTGCGCAGCCAACGGCGAACACAACAATCAGCGTCGTCGCCACAGATCTGATCCTGACCAAGGCTGAGGCAAAGCGTATCGCCATTGCGGCGCATGACGGCTACGCCCATGCCCTGTGGCCCGCGCACACACCACTAGATGGAGATCTGATTTTCGTGATGTCCACCGGCAGACGTGCCATGACGGATCCGGTGGCGGAGATGCAGTTGCTTGGCGCCTATGCCGCCTCAACCCTCGCACGTGCCATCGCACGCGCCGTGTATATGGCCACACCGGATCGGTCTGATGCGGTGCCGACCTGGCAATCTCTCTACGGCGGCAGGTAAACCCCTTCAAGCCACAGGCTTGTTCTTTCTCACCTTACAGCGCATAAAGAAAAGCGCCGCTCGTGGTGTTGGGAAGATGAGCGACGCTTTTCAGGGCAAGACGGGTCGGGGCACCTGTCTTGCCCTTTCTCTTTCACCACTGCTTATGCAGGGGCGAGTTCTTTAGATACACCTGCCGTTTGCTTGTCAGCTTCGTTTTCAAGCTGAGCAGCGGATGGCTTGTGCGGACCAGAGCCCGACTTGTCCAGCGGGTGGTATGAGATCCGGTAGAACGCACAGTAGAGCGCAGGCACGGCAATCAGGGTCAAAATGGTTGCAAATGCCAAACCACCCATAATTGCCACTGACATACTGCGGAACATCGGATCCACGACCAGCGGGGCCATACCCAGGATCGTCGTGAACGCGGCCATGCAAACCGGTCGCAGACGAGACACGCTGGCCTCAACCACCGCCTGGAAGCGCTCCTTGCCCTCAAAGATCTGAACCGTAATCTCATCAATGAGAACGATCGCGTTTTTGATCAACATACCGGAGAGCGACAGCACGCCCAGGATTGCCATGAAGTCGAGCGGCAAGCCCGTTCCCAGCAAGGCGATGGTCACACCGTTGATGGACATGGGAACCATCAACCAGATGATCAGCGGCTCTCTCACCTTCGCAAACAGAAGGATCGAGATGATGATCATGGCCAGGAAGCCAAGAGGCAATGCGTTGCCCAACGATGCATTCGCCTCATTGGAGCTTTCATACTCACCGCCCCACTCCAAGGAGTAGCCGTACGGGAGAGGAATAGCCTCAATCTCACCGCGAATGCGGGCATGCGCAACGGAGGCCAGCTCATCATCCGCGTTCGCCCCCATAACAGTCAGGGTCTTCACGCGGTCGCGACGCCGGATAAGGGTATCCTCGGTCACGGTCTTCACGCCGTCGGTTACCTGATCGATCGGCACGTAGGCACTTTGCTGAGAGCTCCATACCAACGTATCCATGAGGATCTCGGAGGCCGTCGTGCCCTCTGCCCGCTCACGGCGTACCATGATTGGGATGTTCTCATCCTCATCGCGATAGCTGCCAGCGCGCATACCATCCGATGAGAACAGCACAGCATTCGCAAGGTCCTGACGTGTAATGCCAGCGATGCGAGCACGGTCTTCATCAAACACCGGCTGCAACACCAGCTCACGTTCGCGCCAATCGGTTCGAACATCGTACAAGCGATACTTAGGATCCTTGAAGATCACTTCCGCCTTGCCTGCAAGTTCGCGCAGCACATTGGCATCTGGACCCGAGAAACGCGCCTGAATCGAGGCGCCTGACGGCGGTCCATAGACGAGACGCTCTGTAAACACGCGTGCATTCGGGAAGGTCTGTGCACTGAACTCGCGAATTTTCACGGCCAGTGCATCGATCGTTTCCGTCGTGGATGTGCGAACGATGATCTGACCATAGTTCGGAGTTGCATCCTCTGGGCTGTAGGTCAGCATGAAACGCGCCGCGCCACGCCCCGCAAATGAGGAGGTATCCGTCACGCTGTCGAGTGAATGGATGTACTCATCAAGGATCTGCAGATCACGGTCTGTGCTGCGCACATCCGCCCCCTGAGGCGCCCAGTAGTTCACATAGAACAGCGGTGTCGAAGAGTCGGGAAAGAATGCAATGCCCACATACTTGAAGCTGTACATGCACACGGCTGTCGTTGCCACCAACAAGATGATGGTGACCGGACGCAGACGCAGAGCCAGCACCAGAAGATTTTTGTAGGCTACATAGATCACGCCCCGATACGGGTCCTGATCTTCGCCAGACAGGCTGGTGATGAAGAAGTACTTGCCGAATAGCGGCGTCAGCAAGATCGCAAACACCCAGGACATCAGAAGTGAAATCGCCACAACTGCGAACAGCGAGAACAGGAACTCACCTGTTGCATCTGGCGAAAGTCCAATGCCCGAGAACGCCATGATCCCGATGATGGTAGCGCCCAGCAATGGCCACTTGGTCTGTCGCACAACAAGCGAAGACGCGGGAAGTGGTTTCATGCCGCGCTGCATGTTGATCATCATGCCTTCTGCGACCACGATCGCATTGTCCACGAGCATGCCCATGGCAATGACGAGCGCGCCAAGCGAAATACGCTCCAGCTGAAGGCCCAGAATCTCCATCCAGAACACAGTCGCCATCACGGTGAGGAACAGGGACGTTCCCACCACCAGCGCAGCACGCCAGCCCATGAAGATGCCAAGGACGATGATCACAATGGCAACGGACATGGCAAGGTTGAGAACAAAGTCACTCACCGCCGTATCAACAACCACATGCTGTTCGTAAATCGGGGTGATCTCCATACCCAGCGGCAGGGTCTCCTGAAGCTCATTGATGTGCGCTTCAACGTGCTGCCCGACATCCACAATGTTCGTGCCGCCGATGGCGGAGATGCCAAGCGTCACGGCACGGGAGCCGTTGTGACGAACAATCTCGCTTGGATTGTCCGGCTCGCTCACATCCAGCGTCGCAACGTCGGAAAGGCGAACCATTGCCGTGGACCCAGGGCGCCCGATAACCAGATCAGCGATGCTGGTATAGCTATGGAAAGCAGAGTCCGTCACGATACGCAGGCGTGCGTCACCGGCAAGGGTGGTGCCATTTTCCTGAACGGCATTTTCTACGCCCAGAACGGCCATAACATCACTCAAGGTGATGCCAAGCTGTGCCAAGCGGTCCTGAGATACGTTGATGCGGATCTCGTCCTGTGGTTCGCCAAGCACATCGACCTTGGCCACGCCTTCCACCGTCAGCAGCTCACGGCGCAGTTCCTGCGTCATGTTCCGGAACTGGCGATTGCTGTACCCATCCGCGGTAAAGGCATAGTACAAACCGTAGACATCGCCAAAGCTGTCAAAGACGATTGGATCCCGAACACCCGCCGGAAGGTCATTGCGAACATCGTTCACCTTGCGACGTAGTTCGTCCCAAACCTGCGGCAACTCGTTCTTGTCGTAGGTGTCCTTGATTTCGACCTGAATACGGGAAAGACCCGGCTCAGAATTGGAGGTCAACTCGTCAAGCTGAGAAAGCTGCTGAATGGCTGTCTCCAGCTTTTCAGTGACTTCTTCCTCAACTTCTGACGCGCTGGCACCCGGATAGGCCGTAATGACCTGCGCAGTCTTAATCGTGAATTCCGGGTCTTCTAAGCGACCAATACTGGAGAGTGCCCAAATACCGCCAAGCAAGGCGATCAAAACAACCATCCAGACATTGACCGGCTTCTCAATCGAGTAGCGTGCAATATCCATTGGGATCTCCTGGTCCTACTTTACAGGCCGAACGACCTGACCCTCTTGAAGATGGCCAACGCCTGCAGTCACGATCAACTCACCTTCGTCAAGCCCTTCCACCACCGGCACGAACGGACCGAACAAAGTGCCTATTTTCACGTTGCGCTTGTTCACCGCATTGGTCTCTGAGTTGAGAACCCACACGAATGGCTCGCGCTGTGCATCACCCGTCACGGCAGAGGCAGGGACGAGGAACCCCGGGGTCCCAGCAAGGCCATACTGCTTGGAACGGATCTTGACGCTTGCCGTCATGCCCGGAAACACGTTGATGTCCTCTGGGTGTGGCATTGCAAGGGTAATGCGATAGGTCTGTGTGATCGGATCTGCCTCGGTGGAATGCTCGCGGTACTCCAGTTGGTACTCCTTGCCCGGATGGGCCGGAAACTCGGCGGTCATGGAAAGAACATTCTGTGCCCGCGCCTGCGCAAACAACCGCTCAGGAACATTGATATCGATCTGGACTTCGTGGACATCCTGAACACGCACAACAGAGGTGCCAGGACTAATAATCGTGAAGTTATCGACCAGACGAGAGGAAATCACCGCATCGTAGGGCGCATAGATCTTTGTATAGCCAAGATTACGCCGCGCATTTTCCAGCTGAACGGAGGCAAGGTCGAACGCAGTCTTGGCGCTGTCATACGCCCCTTGCGAAATCACTTCCTTGTCCTTCAAGGTCTCATAGCGATCAAGGTCCAGCTTGCGCTGCTGAATGTTGACCTCTGCTTCGCGTACCGCTGCCTCATAGTCGGCAGGATCCAGTGCAGCGATCAGGTCCCCTTTTTTCACACTCTGGCTTTCACGAATTGGCAGTTCTACAATCTGCCCACCAACACGAAATGCCAGATCGACCGTCTGAACCGCTTCGACGCGGCCCGTGAAGTTCCGGGTGACCAGTCCTTCTTCCTCAGATACGGCCATGACGGGTGCCGGACGCGGCTTTGCCTCCACCTGAGCGGAAGCATCTGCAGCTTCTTCCTGACAGCCAGCGAGCATGAGGCCCATTGCGACAAGCACAAGTGGACCACCCCACCAAGTCAATTTGGTCTTAGTACCTTTAGTATTCATAGCTCTTCCCAGGCTGGTACTCGGTTTTTGTTTAATCATCTGGATTGATCTAGGAGCTCAAGAAGCAGTTCTTTGGCTCCTTCGACGAGTTCCGGGCTTCTCGCCTCCAGTCCAAACGCCTCACGGGCGTAAAGCCCATCAACGAATACGGAGGCAAGTGCAGCAGCTCTTAAGTTCTTCGCTTCTTTGTTGACGGAGTTTGTCAAGTTCTGCGTCATTTCGCGGAATGGTTCCAACAGCTCGGAACGGCGGTCACTAAGGGAAATCAGACACACAGCCAAAACATCTTCAGAGACCCCTTGGTCTACTGTGAGCAATGCTCTCAATGTTGGATTGCTAAGGCCCTCTTCGCGATAGGTCCCAGACAATCTTTCAATCTCAGCTTGCCAGCAAGTGCACTGCAACTCGATCAAGCCTGCGATGAGCGCATCCTTGGAACGGTAGTTGTAAAGCACTCCGCCCTTGGACATCCCTGCACGCTGTGCAACGGCATCGATTGTCAGACCGGTCACGCCGACTTCCAATACGATGTCTTTCACTGCCTTCAGGATGACTTCTCGCGTTTCGCTGGCCACTTGATTTCCCTCACGCCACCAATAAAAGGGCGCACTTCGCCCTTCTGTACCGACTAGACGGTTTCTATACCGTCTAGTCGGTTTTTTTGTCAACTGCGTGATCAATGAAGAAGTGAATGGTTAGAATTGAAGCGAAAACCCGGTTCTCGGCCACAAATCATAGTGCAGTTGTTAGGCGAGAAAAGAAAAAGCCGGGAGCAAAGCCCCCGACTTTCAACCTTCTTGTGATTTTGATCACAATAATTGAGAGATTTACTCGGCCGCTGCCTTGAACTGAACCGTGCTTGGATCGTCATCAAGGTGAGCAATGAGCTCATCACGGCGAATCTTCGCTTTCTCAAGTGACGCCTTTTTTACCGGTCCATAGCCTCGGATGAGATCTGGTAGCTTGATGAACTCAAGAAGGAGACCGTAACTGGATGTGCCAAGCAAACCGATGGCGCGGTTGATATCCGCTTCATACTGCTTGATCAGAGCCCGTTCTTCTCGGCGCTCCTCGGTATATCCGAAGGGGTCGAACTTGGTGCCACGCAGCCCTTTGAGACGAGAGAGAACCTCAAACGCCTTGAATATCCAAGGACCGAACTCCTTTTTCTTCGGACGGCCCGTGCGCGCATCCAGCTCACGGGACATCAATGGCGGCGCCAACATGACCTTCAGCTTTCGAGGGTTTTCAAACTGGGCTGCGAGCTTCTGCTTGAACTCTGGATCAGAGTAAAGACGCGCCACCTCATACTCATCCTTGTAGGCCATAACCTTGTAGAGCATGTCTGCCGCTGTCGACGTCAGCTCCATGGTACCGGGTCCATGCACCTCATCCTGTTTGCGCAGCGCCGCAATCTGCGACGTAAATGCGCTTGCGTAACCGGTATTCTGGTAGGCCGTGAGCTCCTTGGCATAAAACGCAATCTTTTCGTCTAGGCTCATCGCTTTCAGCGCATCTTCACGCGGCATGGCCTTAAAGATCGCCTCTGCATTGGCATAAAGCACTCGCCCAGCGCGGAAAGCCTTGATGTTTGGCTTCACCGCCGCGCCGTTCAGGGTAATCGCCTGTTCAATCGATTCCGCAGACAGTGGCAGGCTACCGGACTGGTAGGCCAGCCCGACCAGCATCATGTTGGTAAAGATCGCATCGCCAAACAGCTTCTCCGCAATCGTTGCCAAATTGTGCTGAGAAAGCTCTAGCGAAGCCTCTTCGAGCGTCTTTACCATCTTGGCGTCAGCATAAGAGAGCGTCTGCTTCATCGCGAACTCTGCCGTCGGCGCAACTCGCGTATTTGCAAAGGTCTTTGTTCGTGTGCGGTGGGCAAGCGTAAGCTGCTCGGCTTTCGTGGCGACGAGCATATCGCTGGCCAGCAAGATATCAAGCCGTGCTGGCGGCACCCGAGGCCCTTCAATTGTCTTGTCAGCTGCCGCAAATCGAATATGCGATGTTACTGGGCCGCCCTTTTGCGCCAAGCCGGTCATGTCCAATGTTGAGGCTTGAATGCCATCCACATGCGCCGCCATGGCCAAAACTGCAGCTATGGTGGTAACACCCATCCCGCCAATACCGGCAATGAGCATGTTCCGTGTTTCATCCAAGTTGGCAGGCACCACCTCTGGAAGTGTCTCAATGAGACCATCCAAATCAAGCTCAACGCTCTTGGCCTTGCGCAGCGTCGCGCCTTCTACAAACACGAAGGACGGGCAAAAGCCCTTTACGCAGGTAAAATCCTTGTTGCATGACGACTGGTTGATCCGACGTTTTTCGCCAAAATGCGTTTCAAGCGGTTCAACAGACAGGCAGTTGGACTGGACGGAACAATCGCCGCAGCCTTCGCACACACGGTCGTTGATGAAAAGACGCTTGTCCGGATCGGGATAGAGCCCTTTCTTGCGCCGGCGGCGCTTTTCCGCAGCACAGGTCTGATCGTAAACGATCGCCGAAACGCCCTCAAACTGTTGCAGTTCCTTCTGCACCTCCATCAGATGATCTCGGTGCTGAACCGGCATGGAAATCGCGAGATCCCGGCGACCCTCATATATTTCGGGACGCTCTGACAGCAGCGCGATTTTGCCAACACCTTCAGCCTGCAACTGGCTCAAAAGCTCAGGAACCGTCAACTCACCATCATGCTCTTGGCCACCTGTCATGGCCACCGCATCGTTGAAGAGGATTTTATAGGTGATGGGCACCTTCGCCGCGACCGCCTGACGGATCGCCAGAATGCCGGAATGGAAGTAGGTGCCGTCGCCCATGTTTGCAAAAACGTGTTTGTCCTTGGCAAAGTGAGCCTGACCAACCCACAAAACGCCCTCGCCGCCCATGGCGATCTGGCCGTCCGTGGTGCGCCCCGCCACCTCGGTCATGGCGTGACAGCCGATACCCGGCATGGCGCGGGCCCCTTCCGGGACAACTGTAGAAGAAGAATGCGGGCAACCGGAGCAAAAGTACGGAACTCTGGAAGCCTTTTCGCCGTGCCCTTGAGCCCACATCTGCTGGCGCATCATGCGGTCCGCAACCGACTTCATTTCGTCTGTGACGTAATCCCGTGGCAGGAACGTCATCACCGCCCGCACCAGTTCATCCATGGAAAGTTCAAGCACATCGGAGAGCAGAGGATCGCCCTGCGGCGACTTCTTGCCCCACACCTCTGGACGCTGCTGCTCTGACCAGCCGTAGGCCAGCTCTTTGATCTGCGGCTCGAGGAAGGCGCGCTTATGTTCCACCACCATGATGCGCTCAACACCACGGGCAAACTCTCCAAAGCCCGCCGGATCCAGTGGGTAAGGCATGCCGACCTTGTAAACTGCAAGGCCGATCTCCTTCGCACGCTCATCGGTAATGCCGCAGAGTTGAAGCGCCTGGCACAGGTCCCGGTAGGCCTTGCCGGTTGCGACAAGACCAAGGCGTGGCTTGCGCGCACCATAGCCTACATAGTCCAAACGATTTGCGCGGGCATAAGCCTGCGCTGCAGGCAAGCGGATATCACGCAGCAAGCGTTCCGTTTCAAGGCGGTTGCCAAGAAGCAGCACGCGGTTCAATTCAGCGCTCTTGTGCGGGTCCTTGTCTTCAGGCCAGATGAACGACAGACGCTCCGGGTCAACGGAAATCGTCGCCGAGCCGTCCATCGTATCGGCCAGACAGATCATCGCACTCCAAAGGCCCGCAAAGCGCGAGAGCTCAAAGCCATGCAGACCGAAATCCAGAACCTCCTGCACATCGGCAGGGTTCAGTACCGGCATTTCTGCGTGCTGGAAGAAAAACTCACTTTGCGCGGGAAGAATGGACGACTTCGCCAGATGGTCATCCCCAGCCAGAGCCAACACGCCACCGTTGCGGTCCACACCGCTGGCATTTGCCTGTTTCAGCACGTCCCCGGCTCGGTCCACGCCCGGTGCCTTGCCGTACCAGATGCCGAAAACGCCGTCGACATTCGCGCCCTTGCCGTGCTGACGCACCTTCTGGGAACCCCAGACCGCCGTTGCGCCCAGTTCTTCGTTGATTCCCGGCTGAAACTGGATGTTAAGTGGATCTAGAAACTTTTGTGATCGTTGCAGTTCGCTGTCATACCCCGCAATTGGGGATCCACGATAACCGGAGATAAAACCTCCAGTGTTCAAACCCGTTGCATGATCAAGACGTGCGCGGTCAAGCGCAACGCGTACCAAAGCCTGAATGCCTGAAATATAAACTCGACCATTTGTTGAGGTATACTTATCATCTAAACGGACGGTAGGCACATGAACATTCATAGTATGGGGCTCCTCCTCCCTACCGCAACCTGAGGCTTGTCCCTCCTCCTCATGGTTGCGAAAAGCTCACGTTCTCCCCCTTATCATGATCCTTTTTTCTAGATATTTCTGTGCTAACATACCTGATATTACGTAACTAATCGAAATAAAAATTCCTACAGGGGCACATGAACGAAAATTCTCTCCTAGATTTATCGGACATTCGCGTGTTGAGAATCTTGCAACGGGACGCGTCCATGTCCATCGCCGATATTGCCCGGGAGGCAGGCATGAGCCAGACACCGTGCTGGCGTCGAATCAAGAAACTAAAGGAAACGGGCGTCATCAAGCAGGTCGCGGCAGTGGTGGACAGGGAAGCCGTTGGCCTCAATTTTCTGGCCTATTCCTTTGTAAAACTGTCACTCCCCAGCAGGGAGAACATGGAACAGTTTGACAAACTGGTCGCTCGCTGGCCGGAAGTCGTGACCTGCGAACGCATCACGGGTGCCGTCGACTATCTGATCAAAGTGGTCACCAGCGATATCAAATCCTATGATGACTTCCTCAGATTGAAGTTGCTGGACAATGCACTTGTGAGCGACGTGCAGTCTCGCATCGTGGTTTCAACCATCAAGGAGACGGTTTCGCTACCACTTCGCGAAAGTTGAATTAAACTAAAGTTTTAGAGCCGTGTTTCGCACGGCTCCTGGATGACGCACTTCTCTTGCCACCTCTGGTCGGAAAGACTATCCATTGTTGAATTTTTTCGCTGCGTAAGGATCGCTCAGTGACATCCCTCTCTGGCCCGCGCGCACTCGCCGAATTGCCGCTCAAGGCTTTGGCGCTGCTTGGCCACTACGGCACCTACACGGTTGCCATCTCGCTCCTGCTTGGCATCCTGCTGCCGCATCTTGCGAGCACATTCAGACCGTTTCTGACCACGGCCATCTTCATCCTGATTTTTCTGAACCTTTTGCGAGTAGACACCACCGCGCTCCAAGCCCGTCTGCGCCGACCCAAACTGCTCATTGCAGCGGGTGTCTGGATGATGATCGTATGGCCCCTGATCTGCGCTGCTGGCGCGCTAGCCATCGATCTTGAGGCCCTTGCCCCCGGCGCCATGACAGCGCTATTCATTGCCACGGCCGCCCCGCCGGTCATGTCCGCGCCCGCCTTCATTTACATGCTTCGGCTGGATGGGGCATTCAGCCTTGCCCTCTCAGTTGTGACACTCCTGATCGCACCGCTCTCCTCCGCTATGATTGCTGCACTCATCCTGCCAGCAACGCTGAAAGTGGATCCCTTTGCATTTGCGCTGAACATGTTCTTCATGCTGGCGGCAGCCATTGCTTTGGCCGCACTTTGCCGAAAGGTGATTGGTACAGCACGCATCGCCGCCAGCGCCAACCACCTCAACGGCCTCAATTGCATTGTGCTGTTTGTCTTCGCAGTAGCGGCCATGGATGGCGTCGCTCACCTGCTGCTTACAGATCCCGCCGTGCCTCTGGTTTTCACCCTCATCACCTTTGGCGCGACCTTGCTTCAAATGGGTGTGACCGCACTTATGTTCCTCCGCAGCGGAGGCAGCGATGCATTTGTCATCGCTCATTCAGTTGGAGCACGAAATCTCGGCCTCATGCTTGCCAGTCTTGGCGGCAGCATCCCAGAGTTTGCATGGCTTTACTTCAGCCTCGGCCAGCTCCCCATTTTCCTCATGCCCCTATTTCTTTCCCCTCTTGCGCGTCGTTTACGGCCAGTGGGCAACTTGCGTTGACAACGCCCTCGTGCTAGCGCCATGACAAGACTAACAAGCATGCTCTGGAGACCTTGAGATGAGCAATCCACTCGTCATCGCACCGTCCGTTCTGGCCTCGGACTTTTCAAAGCTCGGTCAGGAAGTTCGCGACGTAGCAGAAGCTGGCGCCGACTGGATCCATCTGGACGTGATGGACGGCCACTTTGTCCCGAACATCACCTTCGGGCCGGACTTTATTGCCGCCATTCGTCCGTACACCGACAAGGTCTTCGACACGCACCTGATGATTGAACCAGTCGATCCTTACATTGAAGCCTTTGCCAAGGCGGGCTCCGACTACATCACCATTCATGCGGAAGCCTCCAAGCATCTGGACCGCTCCTTGCAAGCCATCAAGGACCAGGGGAAGAAAGCTGGCGTTTCCCTCAACCCGGCGACCCCAGAAAGCAGCCTCGAGTATGTTCTCGACCGTCTGGATCTCATCCTCGTGATGACCGTGAACCCAGGCTTCGGCGGGCAGAAATTCATCCCTTCCATGATCGAAAAGACGCGCCGCATCAAACAGATGATTGGCGATCGTCCGATCCGCATCGAGATTGATGGCGGCATCACGCCCGAAACCGCCCCCCTCATCACAGAGGCAGGTGCGGACACGCTGGTAGCAGGCTCAGCCGTCTTCAAAGGGGGCACCCTTGAGAGCTACCGCCAGAACATTGCAGCCATCCGTGCTGCTGGAGATGCGGCTCGTCGCTAGTCACACACACCTGATTTGAAACGACAAAAGCCCGCGAGATTGAAGCTTGCGGGCTTTTCCATTTTCAGCGGACAACATGTCCATAGCTACCCTGTGATGGAACGACGCCTAGTAAATGTCGCTGGAACCTTTAGTTGGATGTGACGACAACAAACTGGACACGTGCCGGGCAGCCTCTCCGAAGATCTGGCCATCCGCACCATAGGCCAAAAACCGGTAGCCACTTGCCACGGACGCGTGAAAATGCCTCTCACTGACGCAGTAAATCCCGGCGAACTTCCCAGCGGCCTCGGCCTTCTCAGCGATTTCCTTTTGCATGCTTAATGCATGATCGGATTCGGGTGCCACTTCCCCACCGTTTGAGAGGGTCAAAGACAGGTCCGCGGGCCCGACAAACACACCGTCCAAACCGTCCACGGCTAGGATGTCATCCAACGCGCCAACTGCTTTCGGTGTCTCAATCATCGCCATGGCAACCGTCTCTTCATTGGCCGTTTTCTGGTAGCTTGCCATATCGCAATCGTTCAGCATGCAACCGCGGAAAGCGCCGAAACTTCGCGCGCCAACGGGAGGGTACTTGCAAAACTCAACAAGTCGCTTGGCATCTTCAGCACTGTTGACCATGGGTGCAATCACCGCCTCCGCACCCACATCCAGCATCCAGCTTGCATCCTGAAAGCTGCCAACACACACGCGAACTACCGCAGAAGCCTTGGCAGCAACAATAGCCGAAACGCAGTCCCGCGCCTCGCTACCGCGAGCCATGCCATGCTGCATATCAACCACAACACTGGAAAAGCCTGCGCGCACAAACGCTTCACAGACGACAGGCACCCCGAAGTTGCTCCAGGCGCTGTGAACGACAGCGCCCTGCCTTAGCCTTGAGGCAAGGCTCTCACCACATGTTTTCATGTCTCCTCCCAAAGACAAAAAGCCAATTCACGAGAACAACGCGCGTAAAGCCAAGGCATTGCACGCACATGCATGACCGTCACATCGAACGGCCTCACCCCCGTGTTTGCGTCAGCTCAAGTGCGTTAAACGCTCTCCCTTACCTGCCGCTCCGCCTCAATCTGCATCTGCATCATGTTCCGGCGAATCTGGTGATGGGATTGGGCAACACCTGCCTTGGCAAAGTCTTCAGCAATGCGCTCAAAAACAACGTCATCAGCTTCTGGTTTCAGGTCCAGCGCCACCAACTCGGAGGCATAGGCATCAGCCGCTGCAGGGTCCATACCGAGCTTTTCTCCAGCCCACAGGCCGATCATCTGGTTGCGACGCGCCCTCGCTTTGAAAGCCAGCTCAGACCCGATTGCGAACCCATGCTCAAAGCTTTTTTCGCGGTTGTCGAAGGTCGTCATACGTTTTCTCCCGCTGTGCCGCACTTCTCCCAAAGTGCGAAGAGCCGACTCTCAGCTCACCGATTTCCCTTTAATTCTAAGCGATTGGCACGCCCACGTCAAAATGGCAGTTCACCGTATCTTGTCAGAGACTGCCGGCATTTGGAGGCACTCACGCCTATTGGAAAATGGCCATTTGTGATTTGTCCAAAAGTCGGTTAACTTCCGCGCGCACGAGCGGGGTCCCGAGCCCGCTAAGAGCCATACCCCACCGAGCAGGCCATGAACATGGACGCCGGTGCGGCGGAGGCTGGCGGCAAAGGGCCTTGCAATTGACGTTTCTCGAACACTAGTGGTACGCGCTAATGAACCGCCGCAGGCGAATTTACGAAGGCAAGGCCAAGATTCTTTACGAAGGGCCTGAGCCAGGTACACTGATCCAGCATTTCAAAGACGATGCGACGGCCTTCAACAACCAGAAGCATGAGGTTATTGACGGCAAGGGCGTGCTGAACAATCGGATTTCCGAGTACATCTTCACCAACCTGAACAATCTCGGCATTCCGACCCACTTCCTGCGCCGCCTGAACATGCGCGAGCAGCTCATTCGCGAAGTGGAAGTGATTCCTATCGAGCTCGTTGTCCGCAACGTGGCTGCTGGCTCGTTGAGCAAGCGCCTTGGCGTTGAAGAAGGAACGCAGCTGCCGCGCTCCATCATCGAGTTCTACTACAAGAACGATGAGCTGGGTGACCCGCTGGTCTCTGAAGAGCACATCACGGCATTTGGCTGGGCAACGCCTCAAGAGCTAGATGACATGATGGCTCTGGGCATTCGCATCAACGACTTCCTGTCGGGCCTGTTCATGGGTGTTGGCATCCGCCTTGTTGACTTCAAGATCGAGCTTGGCCGCCTTATCGAAGGCGACATGATGCGCATTGTTCTGGCTGATGAAATCTCTCCAGACAGCTGCCGTTTGTGGGACACCAAGACCAATGACAAGCTCGACAAGGATCGCTTCCGTCAGAATATGGGCGGCATGGTCGAAGCCTATCAGGAAGTCGCACGCCGTCTCGGCATCCTGATCGAGAACGACCGTCCACAGGGCGGTGGTCCTGTGCTGGTTAAGTAATTCAGCCTCTATTGAGACTGACCAGCGAACGCGAAGAAAACGGGGCGACATATGTGATCGCCCCTTATTTTTTCCTTTAATCGCACGCTTGTCCGGGGTAAGAGACCCTCGACAATTTGGCGCTGTTTTTCTGCGGCGCTCAGCGACACGACCCAATTCAGAGGACCAGACAAAACCATGAAAGCACGCGTGACCGTTACCCTTAAGAACGGCGTTCTTGACCCTCAGGGCAAAGCAATCGAAGGCTCTCTGGGCTCTCTCGGTTTTGATGGTGTTGAAGGTGTCCGTCAGGGCAAGGTGTTTGACATCGTATTGACCGATCGCGATGCAGAAGCTGCAAAGGCAGAAATCGAAGCCATGTGCGAAAAGCTTCTCGCCAACACTGTGATCGAGAACTACGCCATTGAGCTGCTCTAGTCTGAGGCCGAGTGCATGCAGGACACATCCAAAGCGCAACAAGATGATACCCGGAAGATCGTTCGCTTCCTGGCCATCAAGGCGGCTGTGTTCATCCTGCTACCCATGCTGCTCTCCCTCCTCGCAGTTTTTATCCTTCTGTAACTCATAGAAAGCTGAGCTAAGGTCCTATGAAGTCCGCAGTCATCATCTTCCCCGGCTCCAACCGGGACCGCGACATGATCAAGGCGCTGGAGAAAATCTCCGGACAGCCTGTCGCCACCGTCTGGCACACTGAAACCGCACTTCCGGATGTAGACCTCGTGGTCCTTCCCGGCGGGTTCTCCTACGGGGATTATTTGCGTTCAGGCGCTATTGCTGCCCGTTCGCCAATCATGCAAGCCATCAAGGACGCAGCGGATAAGGGCCGTCACGTTCTTGGCGTTTGCAATGGGTTCCAGATGCTCACCGAAGCGGGCCTCCTGCCGGGAGCCTTGATGCGCAACGCCTCCCTGCACTTCGTGTGCAAGGAAGTGATGCTCAAGACCGAAAACACCAATACCGCCTTCACCTCCAAGATGGAGAAAGGCGCAGTATGGCGCTGCCCGGTTGCCCACCACGACGGCAACTATTTTGCGGACGCAGAAACCCTGGCCCAGATCGAAGGCAATGGTCAGGTTGCCTTCCGCTATGCAGACGGCACAAATCCAAACGGCTCCCTGAACGACATCGCCGGCATCACCAATGCCAAGGGCAACGTTCTAGGCATGATGCCGCATCCGGAAAATCTGATCGAAGATCTGCACGGCGGCCTGCAGGGCCGCGCCATGTTCGAAAGCGTTTTCGCGAACTTGGCAGCAGCCTGATCTATCTGAAAAAACTACAGAAAAGCCCGCTCAGTGAGCGGGCTTCAGACTGCTGACAAAGTGATTGAAAGTCCTCGCTTTATGCGGGGACTTTTGATTCAATGGGGTATGTTGAAGAAACCCTCCCCCCAGCAGACCGCTTTTGAGATGGTCAGTCTCGAGA